>NZ_JBHXML010000005.1:0-169926 GCF_042720345.1 Kitasatospora sp. NPDC058478
CCCGGCGTCGTCCCCCGGGTCGGCGCCCACCGCCCGCCGCCGCAGCGCCGACCAGCGGCGCCGGACCGCCTCCGGCGCGGCGGTCGGGTCCGGCGCGGGCCGGCGCACTGCGGCGCGTACGGCCGTGCGGAACCCGGAGCCGGCAGCCAGGGCCGCGTCCACCACCACCGCCGCGACCAGGGCGGCGAGCTCCGTCGCCCGTTCGGGCAGCGGCAGCCGGTGCAGGGCGGTGGGCAGCGGCGAGAGCCGGCCGAGCAGCCGGTCGCGTTCCTCGGGGCGCACGCTCAGCCACACCACCAACCGGTGTGCCTCCTCGCGCTCCTGCGGGCTGAGCCCGTCGCCGCCCCGCCGGCCGCCGCCGACGGCGTGGGCGGCACGGTCCACTTCGGCCAGGACGTCCGGGAGTTGGGCCAGGGCGAGCAGTCGGGAGCAGTGTTCGCCGGAGCACTCGGGGTGGAAGCAGTCGTAGCGGGCGGCGACGGCCGGGGCGCCGACCCGGACCAGTGCGTCGATGAACGCGGCGCCGTCCGGTTCGGTGGCGATGCGTTCCAGCCCGGGGGTGTCGATCGGGCGGTCGAGGTAGTAGGGGGTGGCGGAGGGGGCGAAGGCGGCACCGAAGGCGAGCACTGCGAGGGCGGCCACGGCGTCGCGGCGGGAGCCGGGCGCCCGGGCGACGTCGGTCAGGTGGTGCAGGTCGAAGACGTTGTCCTGGACGTCGTCGCGCAGCCAGTCGCGCAGCCGCTCCGCTCCCCCGGCGGAGAGCCAGCGGGCCGCGTCGCCGGAGCGCCGGAGCAGGACCTCGGCGAGCTTGGCCGGGTCGGTGAAGGGGGATCCGAAGAAGGTGATCGGCCGGTGGGTGCGGCCGGTGTCGGCCCGGGTCTGTCGCCGGACCACCGCGGGGCTGCCGCCGGCCAGCCAGCTGCGGACCTGCGGGGCGGTCCAGCGGTCCTCCGGGTTCTTGGTGAACAGCCCTTGGAGGAGCAGCAGTTGGCGGGGGTCGGCGAGGACCGAGAGGTCGACCTCGTCCCCCAGGACCAGTTCCAGTTGCAGCACCTCGTCGCTGATCAGCAGGCCGTCCGCGCCGAGGAAGCGGGGGCGGCCGGTGAACAGCTCGTACAGGACGTTGCCGAGCGCCCACCAGGGCCCGGCCTCGTGGTTGCGGCCGGCCAGGAGCTCGGGGGCCATGTACGGGATGGTGACGATCGTCTCGGGCGTGAAGCGGCGGCTGGCGGTGAGCCGGGCGACGCCGCCGAAGTCGGCTATCACGAACTCCCCGGGCTCGCGGCCGGGGCGGACCAGGACGTTGGCCGGCTTGAAGTCCAGCGGGTTGCGCTCGATCCGCCGTTGCCAGAAGTCGAGCAGGGCGACGAGCTCGTAGACGATCCGCTCGGCCTCCCGCCGGTCGGTGTGCCGGCCGCGCTTGCGCAGTTCGGCGAAGTGGTCGGCGAGGGTGACCGGCAGGTACTCCATGGCCACCCAGTCGAGTTCGGCGCCGTGGTGGCCGACCCGGCCGAAGTCGACGATGTGCGGGACGTGGCGGCGGTAGTCGTCGTTGCGCAGGTAGCCGAGCAGGTCGGCGTCCATGGCGTGGCCGGCGGTCGTCACCTTCACCGCGGCCTCGCCGCCGCCGTCGGTGCGCCGGACGTGCCAGACGGTGCCCTCGGTGCCGGAGCCGGCCACTCCGAGCGGGGCGAAGCGGCCGCGCAGGGCGTCGGGGAAGGCGCCCGCGAACCGTCCGCCGGTGGGCCCCGCACTCTCCGACACCCCGCCCCCCGGTATCCCACCCTCCGACACCCCGCCCTTCGACACCCCGCCCACGGGGCCCTCGCCGCTCCGACTGGGCCCGGGGCCGACGTTGTCGGCCCAGCCGGGGGCGGCGGCGCGCCCGGTGCCCGCGCGCCGCTGGACCTTGGTCGGGGCTTCCGGGTCGACCCGCTCCGGCGCGGCCCGCTGGACCCTGGTCGGCGCCTCCGGGTCGAAGCGGGCCCCGCCGTCCGGCGCCCGCCCGGTCGCGGCGTCGGGGTCCGTCCGGGTGCGCGGGACGGCGCCGAGCCGGGACGGCCGGTCCGGTACGACACCGAGGCGCCGCCCCCACGGCCGCCGGTCCACCCTGGTCGAGGGCTCGGGCCGGGGCCCGGGGCCGCTCTCCGGCCAGGGGCCTCGTCGGTCGTCGTCGGCCGGGCCGGCGTCCTCCGGTGTGGCCATGGCGGCGCTCTCCTCCCCGCTTCCCGGGGCCGGCGCGGGGCCGTAGCCACGCACCACACGGCCCCGGGTGGTGATTTTGACGCGCCATCATCCCGCATGGTGGGCCGTGGTGTTGGCCGATTTTCCGGAACGCGACCGAGCGGTTGCACGACCGCTGCCGAACGCCACCGCGGGCCTTCCCCACCTGCTCGGCCCCTGCCCCCTGACGGCCCCGACGCGTCAGCCCCCGACCGGGCGCCCCCGGGGCTCCTCGGCGATCCGGCGGGCGATCTCGGCCGGCCGCACCGGGCGGCCGAAGTGCCAGCCCTGCGCCCAGTCGCAGCCGATGGTCCGCAGCCGTTCGGCGTCCTTGCGGGTCTCCACGCCCTCGGCGGTGACGGTCAGCCCGAGCGCGTGCGCCATCGACACCAGGCCGCTGACGATCCGCCACCCGGTGGACTCGTCCTTCTCCGGATCGTGCAGGTCGCCGACGAAGGAACCGGCGATCTTCAGCCCGGAGACCGGCAGGTCGCGCAGGTACGCGAGGTTGGACCAGCCGGTGCCGAAGTCGTCCACGGCCAGCGACACGCCGAGGTCCACCAGCCCGTGCAGGGTGCGCAGCGCCTCGTCCTCGGGCCCGACCACGGTCGACTCGGTGATCTCCAGCTGCAGCCGGGCCGGATCGAGGCCGGTCGCATCCAGGATCCGGCCGAGGTCGGTGACGAGCGCCGCGCTGCGCGCCTGGCGGACCGCCAGGTTGACGTTCAGCTGCGGCGCGGCGTCGCCGAAGCGCTTGACCCAGTCCGCGGCCTGGCCACAGGCCTGCTCCAGCACCCAGCGGCCGAGCGGCATGATCAGCCCGGTCTCCTCGGCGGTGGTCACGAACTCGTCCGGGCCGAGCACGCCGAGCTGCGGGTGGCGCCAGCGCACCAGCGCCTCCACCGCGGCCAGCCGGCCGTCCGCCAGCGCGTACAGCGGCTGGTAGTCGATGAAGAACTCGCCCCGGTCGAGGGCGGCCGGCATCCGCACCGACACCGCGTAACGGCTGACCGCGCGGGCGTTCTCCTTGGGGTCGAACAGCGTCCAGCGGCCGCGGCCGGCCTCCTTGGCCCGGTACAGCGTCAGGTCGGCGGCCCGCACGGCCGCGCCCGGGGTGGTGGTGGACACCCGCCGCTCCAGCACGCCGACACTCGCGCCCACGGCCAGCTTGTGGTCGCCGATCAGCACCGGCCCGGCCAGCGCCTTGAGCACGGTCTTCGCCGCCGCGACGGCCTCCTGCTCGCCCCGGCAGTTCTCCAGCAGCACCACGAACTCGTCGCCGCCGAGCCGGGCCACCAGGTGGCCGAGCGGGTTGAGCGCGGCCTTCAGCCGGGCCGCCACGGCGGACAGCAGCTCGTCCCCGGTGTCGTGGCCGAGGCTGTCGTTGACCACCTTGAAGCCGTCGAGGTCGACGTAGCAGAGGCCGAACCTGGCGCCCGGATCCGGATCCTCGAACAGCTTCTCCAGCCGCTCGAAGAAGGCCGCCCGGTTCGGCAGGCCGGTCAGCGGGTCGTGGGTGGCCTGGTGGCGCAGCCGCTCCTGGAGCCGGTAGCGGTCGGTGACGTCCTCCAGCATCGCGACCTGGTACTGCGGGACGCCGTCGTCGTCGCGGATCAGCGAGACGGTCAGATGGGTCCAGACCACCTCGCCGTCCTGGCGGTAGTACGGCTTGTCGAACTGGAAGTAGTCCCGCTTGCCGCTGATCAGCTCCTCGTACGCCTCCCACACGCCCGGGGTGTCCTCGGGGTGGACGAGGTCGCCGACCCGGCGGCCGGTCATGTCCTCCGGGCTCGCGCCGAACAGCTCCTGGAGCGCCTTGTTGACCGCCAGGATGTTGCCGTCGGTGTCGCCGATGCCGATCCCGATGGCCGCGCTCTCGAACAGCGCCCGGAACCGGGCCTCGGAGTCGCGCAGCGCCCGCTCGGCCTCCTTGCGGGCGGTGTCGGCGGCGGTGCGGATCGCCTCCTGCTCCCGCAGCGTGCGCTCGCGCAGGGCGGCGGCCCAGCCGGCCGCGAAGGCGCCGGTCAGGGCCGGGCCGCGGTCGTCGCCGAGCGGCTGCACCTGGAGCAGTTCCACCGCCCGGGCCAGCACCACCGGGTCGGTGAAGTGCGCGTCGACCAGTTCCGCGCCGGCCTGCTCGGCCAGCCGGGGCTCGAACGGCTCGCCCAGCTGCGCGCGGTGGAGCAGGGCGGCGGTGCGGGCGGTGAGGCGGCCGAGCAGCCCGGGGTCGACGGCCGTGCCGTGGTCGGCGGAGAGCAGCCGCGCCCAGGCCTCGTGGAACCGCTCGGCGCTGCCGGCGACCGGGGAGGCGCTCATGCGTCCGCCCGGGTGCGTGCGGTCACCGCTGCGGGGTGGCCGCCGCAGACGGCGGCGGGCCGGGCGGGGGGCGCAGTGGTCCGCGCGGCGGGCACGGCGGGGTGAGCGGCGGCCGCTTCGCGGAGCCCGCGGCCGTCGGTCACTCGCCCGATCCGTCCGCTCAAGGGCGGAACCCCACGCCCGCCACCCCGGTCATCCGCTCGGGGTGCTCGCCGACCGTCTCCGGCTGGTCCGGACGCCACTGCGGCAGGTAGACCACGCCCGGTTCGACCAGCTCGAAGCCGGCGAACATCCCGCTGATCTGCTCGTGGGTGCGCATGGTCAGCGGGGTCGGCGTCCTGCGGTAGAGCTCCTGGTGGTCCTCCGCCTGGTCCGGTCGGCCCTCCAGGGAGGCGTGCGAGAGGACCAGCGCGCTGCCGGGCGGGAGCGCGTCACGGAGCGTGCCGATCAGCTTCCACGGGTCCTCGTCGTCGGTGACGAAGTGCGCGACGGCGACCAGCAGGACGGCCACCGGCTCGCCCTGCGCCAGCAGAGCGGCCACCTCGGGGCGGGCCAGCAGGTCGTGGACGTCGCGCAGGTCGGCCTGGACGACCTCGCTGCCGGGGTCGTCCTCCAGCAGCAGGCGGCTGTGCGCGACGGCGACCGGGTCCCGGTCCACGTAGAGGACCGTCGCCTCGGGGCGGATCGCGCGGGCGATCTCGTGCACCGCGCCGAAGGTCGGGATGCCGGAGCCGATGTCCAGGAAGCGGGTGACGCCGCGCTCGGCCAGGAAGGACACGGCCCGCCGCAGGAAGGCCCGGTTGGAGCGCATGATCTGCGGCAGCTCCGGCCACAGGGCCATCGCCTTGCGCGCCATCTCCCGGTCGACCTCGAAGTTGTGCGAGCCCCCCAGGTAGTAGTCGTAGACCCGCGCGGCGTTCGGTTTGTCCAGGTCCGTGCCCTCCGGTACCCAGCTCGGTCGCCGCATGCCTGTGACTCCTTCACTCCGTTTTCCGGGGGTGCAGTGCCTCGCGACAGCTGCTGTGACAGACGAGACTACAAGCACACAAGATCCTCCCCTGCACCCCGAACGGCCGCAAGCGGAACACCTCCCTCCTGGCATGCGACGTTTACGGAGCGTTCGCCTCCCGTCTCACCGGCACCGGACCGACGGCCGGGCCGACACAGGGGCCCACGCAGGGGCCTACACAGGGACCAGGTCCGGGCCGACGAGGGAACCCGACCGAAACGGGCCGGCTCCGGACCGGAGCGTCCTAGGGTGGGGCCCGTGGACCCCAACCACTACCGTTTCCGGGGCACGTGGCGACTCGCGGCGCCGGCGCCCGACGTGTACGCGGCACTGGAGGACGTACGGAGTTACCCGCTGTGGTGGCCCGAGGTCCTCGAAGTCCGGCAGACCGGCGAGGAGTCCGGGGACCTCGTGGTGCGCGCGCTGCTGCCGTACCGGCTGGTGATCCGCCTGGAGACCCGACGGCGCGACCCGGCCGCCGGAGTGCTGGAGGCGGCCATGCGGGGCGATCTCACCGGGTGGTCACGGTTCACCGTCACCTCGGACGGGCCGGGCAGCCGCGTGCTCTTCGAGGAGGACACCCGCCCCGGCAAGCCCCTGCTGCGCCGCCTCGCGCTGCCCCTGCACCCGCTGTTCCGGGCCAACCACGCGGTGATGATGCGCCGGGGGCGGCGGGGGCTGGCGGCGCACCTGGGCAGCGGGGGCGGGCCGGCGAAGAGGTGACCACACGGCCGGTGGCGGCCAGGACCCGTCCGGCTCTAGCGTGGCGGCGCACCCCCGACCACCGGAGGCCGTCATGCCCACCACCGCACCGGACGCGTTCGGCTTCACGGCCCCCTTCGACCGGACCGGGACGGGCAGCAGCAAGTGGGCCCGCGCGGGGGCGCCCGGGGTGATCGCGATGGGCCTGGCGGACATGGACCTGCCCGGGCCCCCGGCCGTGGCCGCCGCGCTGGAGCGCCGGGCCCGCCACCGCGCGTACGGGTACACGGTGTGCGACCCGGCCGGGCGGGCTCTGGTGGCCCGCTGGTACCGCTCGCGGCACGGCGTCGAGGTGGATCCGGACTGGGTGCTGCTGCTGCCCTGCGGCCCGCGCACCGCCCTGCGCCTGCTGCTGGAGACCGTGCGCCCGCAGGCGCCGGTGCTGTTCCCGACGCCGGAGTGGGGCGGCTTCGCCCAACTGTGCCGGGCGGCCGGCCTCCCGTACCGGGAACTGCCCCTGGCCGTCGGCCCGGACGGCTACCGGCTCCCGGACGGCCCGCTCCCCCACCCGGCCGGAGCCGTTCTGCTGAGCAGCCCGCACAACCCCTCCGCCCGGGTCTGGCCGGCCGCCGAACTGCGGTCCCTCGCCGAGCGGGCGGCGGAGGCCGGCGCGCTGCTGGTCTCGGACGAGGTGCACGGCGATCTCACCCACCCCGGGTACGTCCACCCGGTGGCGGTGGCCACCGTCGACGCGGCGCTCCGGCCCCGGGTGGTCACGCTGAACTCGGTCGGCAAGACCTTCAACTGCTCCGGCCTGCCGAGCAGTTTCGCGCTCGTCCCCGATCCGGGCCTGCGCGCCCGGTTCACCGAGGTGCTGGCCGGCTTCGGCCTCTGGGAGGGCGGCCTGCTGGAGCAGACCGTCCAGCGGGCGGCGCTGGCCGAGGGCGGGCCGTGGCTGGACGCACTGCTCGCCCACCTCGCCGCCGCCCGCGCCCGGCTCACCGGTCGGCTGGGGACCGCCGTCCGCTCCGCGCCGCAGTCCTCCTACCTGCTCTGGCTGGACGCCGCCGACCTGGGGCTGCCGCCGGACGAGGCCCGCCGGGCGCTGCTGGAGCGCTGCGGCCTGGAGGCCTCGGACGGCGCCGAGTTCGGCCCCGGCGGCCAGGGCGGGCTGCGGCTGAACTACGCCCTGCCGGGCCCGGTGCTGGACGCCGTCCTGGAGCGCCTCGACCGACGGTGACCGAACCGCCGGGGCACCCCGCCCGACGCCCGCACGCCATCTGCTCACCGACGTCCCTCGACGCTCCCGCCCGGCGCCCCGCGCACGCCCGGAAAGCCGCCCCGGATCCCCGGATTCACCCGATCGCGCCACCCCTGACCTGCAGAAACGAACGTTCACACGATATTTGCGAAGCGCCCCCGCATGCTCCGTAGCAGACTGGGCAGGGTAGTTCGGGCCGCAATCCTGACCCCGAGGATGGTAAGTCCGGTGATACCGACATCCCGCACCACTCCGCCCGACCGGCAGAGCCCCCCAGCGCCCCCGCCGGGGGTGACCCCGCTGACCGAGTCGGGGGCGCTCAGCCACGTGTCGGGCGTCTGCTTCAAGATCGGACCGCCCCGGCTGGTGGGCGTCGAGGTCGAGTGGTTCGTCCACGACGACCGATGTCCCGGCAAGCCCGTCCGACCGGAACTGGTCCACGCCGCACTGGAGTCGCTGCCACTCGGCGGCCCGGACGGGGCCTCGCTCCCCTCCGGCTCGCGGCTCACGCTCGAACCCGGCGGGCAGGTCGAGCTCAGCTCCCCGCCCGCCACCGGCCTCCTGGCCTGCGTCGAGGACACCCGACGCGATCTGACCGCCCTGCAGGCCGCCTTCGCGGCGCAGGGCCTGCGCCTCACCGGCACCGGGACGGACCCGCTGGCCCGCCCCCGCCTGATGGTCCTGGACCACCCCCGCTACCTCGCGATGGAGCGGTTCTTCGACTCCGCCGGCCCCTGGGGCCGGATCATGATGACCGGCACGGCCTCGGTGCAGGTGTGCCTGGACGCCGGCGACGCGGACGGCCCGCACGCGGTGGAGCGCCGCTGGCGGCTGACCCACCTGCTCGGCCCCGTCCTGGTCGCCGCCTTCGCCAACTCCCCGCTGCTGGACGGCAGGCCGACCGGTCACCGGTCCACCCGGCAGACCGTCTGGTCCCGGATGGACCCGACCCGCACGCTCGCCCCGGAGCCGGACCACGGCGACCCGCGCGAGGCCTGGGCGCAGTACGTGCTGGACGCCGAGGTGCTGTGCGTGCGCCGCCCGGAGGGGCTGCCGTGGACGGCCCCGCCCGGCCTGACCTTCCGCGACTGGGTCCGCGGCGGTGGTGAACGCCCGCCCACGCTGGCCGACTTGGACTACCACCGGACCACCCTGTTCCCGCCGGTGCGCCCACGCGGCCACCTGGAGCTGCGCATGATCGACGCCCAGCCCGGGGACGGCTGGGTGGTACCCACCGCCCTGGTCACCGCGCTGCTGGACGACCCGCCGGCCGCCGAGGCCGCGCTCGCCGCGCTGGAGCCGCTGGACCGCCCGGACGGTCCGCGCCCGCCGCGCAGCGACGTCTGGCGCCGGGCCGCGACGCTGGCCGTCGCCGATCCCGAGCTGCGCCGCGCCGCCCTGACCTGCTTCGCCGCCGCCGACGCCGCGCTGGGCCGCCTGCCCGGCGCCGGACGGCTGCGCGCCGCCGTCGCCGAGTTCGCCGAGCGCTACCCCGCGCGAGGCCGCTGCCCCGCCGACGACCAGCTGGACGCCCTGCGCTCCGGCACCCGACGCACTCCTCCGGAGGAGGCCGCACCATGACCGACGTCCGCCCCCCTGCCGCCCCGGCGGCGGGCACCGAGGAGTTGCGCGAGACCATCGCGGCCGAACTGCTGGCCGCCCGCGCCCGCACCGCCGCGCTCACCGACTGCGTCGAGGACGGCGACCTCACCGCCCAGCACTCGCCGTTGATGTCCCCGCTGGTCTGGGACCTGGCACACATCGGCAACCAGGAGGAACTCTGGCTGCTGCGCAACGTCGGCGGCCGCGACCCGATGCACCCGGAGATCGACCCGCTGTACGACGCCTTCCAGCACCCCCGGGCCGAGCGGCCGAGCCTGCCGCTGCTGGCGCCCGCCGAGGCCCGGGCGTACGCGCACGAGGTGCGCGGCCGGGTGCTGGACCTGCTGGCGGCCAGCCCGCTGGAGGGGGCGCCGCTGCTGGACGCGGGGTTCGCGTTCGGGATGATCGCCCAGCACGAGCAGCAGCACGACGAGACGATGCTGATCACCCACCAGCTCCGCCCGGGGGAGCCGGCGCTGGCCGCTCCCCCGCCGCCGCCCGCCCCGGCGGACGCGGCCGCTCTGCCCGCCGAAGTGCTCGTCCCCGCAGGGCCGTTCACGATGGGCACCGACACCGAGCCGTGGGCGCTGGACAACGAGCGCCCCGCGCACGTGGTCGAGCTGCCCGCCTTCCTGCTGGACACCACGCCCGTCACCAACGCCGCGTACCAGCGGTTCATCGCGGACGGCGGCTACGACGAGCCGCGCTGGTGGACGCCCGAGGGCTGGGAGCACCGGCGGCGGGCCGACCTGACCGCCCCGCTGTTCTGGCGCCTGGACGGCGGCCAGTGGCTGCGGCGCCGGTTCGGCGCGGTGGAGCCCGTCCCGGCGGACGAGCCCGTCCTGCACGTCAGCTGGTACGAGGCGGACGCCTACGCCCGGTGGGCCGGACGGCGGCTGCCGACCGAGGCGGAGTGGGAGAAGGCGGCCCGGCACGACCCGGCGAGCGGCCGCTCCCGCCGCTACCCGTGGGGCGACCAGGCCCCCGGAGCCGAGCACGCCAACCTCGGGCAGCGGCACCTGCGCCCGGCCCCGGCCGGCGGCTACCCGGCGGGCGAGTCCCCGTGCGGTGTACGGCAGTTGATCGGCGACGTGTGGGAGTGGACGGCCAGCGACTTCCGCCCCTACCCGGGGTTCCGGGCCTGGCCGTACCAGGAGTACTCGGAGGTCTTCTTCGGACCGGAGTACAAGGTGCTGCGCGGCGGCTGCTTCGCGGTGGCGCCGGTCGCCTGCCGGGGCACCTTCCGTAACTGGGACTACCCCGTCCGGCGGCAGATCTTCGCCGGGTTCCGCACCGCCCGCGACCTGGAGGTGGCCTGATGTGCCGCCACCTCGCCTACCTGGGTGAGCCGGTGGCGCCGCAGGAGCTGCTGGTGCACCCGCCGCACGGCCTGTACCGGCAGTCCTGGGCGCCCCGGGCGCAGCAGTACGGCACGGTCAACGCGGACGGCTTCGGCCTCGGCTGGTACGCGGACGGCGACGAGGTGCCGGCCCGCTACCGCCGGGACGGGCCGATCTGGGCGGACGCCGCGTTCGCCGACCTCGCCCGGGTGATCCGCACCCGGGCGCTGCTGGCGGCGGTGCGCTCCGCCACCGAGGGCTGCGCGGCGGGCGAGAGCGCGGCGGCGCCGTTCGCGGCCGGGCACTGGCTGTTCAGCCACAACGGCGCGGTGGCGGGCTGGCCGGGCAAGCTGGACGCGCTGGCCGCCCTGCTCCCGCCGGCCGAGCTGCTGGAGCTGGAGGCGCGCTCCGACTCGGCGCTGCTGTGGGCCCTGGCCCTGCACCGGCTGCGGGCGGGGGCCGGGCTCGGCGAGGCGCTGGCGGGCACCGTCGCGGACGTCACCGCACACACCACCGGCCGGCTCAACCTGCTGCTCACCGACGGCCGCACGCTCGCCGCGACCGCCTGGGGCGACACCCTGCACCACCGCGACCTGCCCGGGCTCGGCACGGTGGTGGCCTCCGAGCCGTACGACGACGCCCCCGGCTGGACGGCCGTTCCGGACGGCTCGCTGGTGGTGGTCGACGAGCGCGGCGTCACCGTCCGTCAGCTCCTCGGCCACTACTGATCCTCCATCGCCCCTTCATCTTCTGAACAGAGGACCCACCCTGTCATGGACACATTTGATCTCACCCGGCTGCTGCCCGCCGACCACTTCAGCACCGCGCTGCGCCACGACGTGCAGCACGGGCTGACCTCCGAACCCAAGTGGCTGCCGCCGAAGTGGTTCTACGACGCGCGGGGCAGCGAGCTGTTCGAGGAGATCACCCGGCTGCCGGAGTACTACCCGACCCGCGCCGAGCGGGCCATCCTGACCGCCCGGGCCGGCGAGATCGCCGCCGCCACCGGGGCCCGCACGCTGGTCGAGCTGGGCTCCGGCTCCTCCGAGAAGACCCGGCTGCTGCTGGACGCGCTGCGCGCGCTCGGCACCCTGGAGACGTACGTCCCGGTGGACGTCAGCGAGAGCGCGCTGACCGCCGCCGGCGTCGCGCTCGCCGCCGAGTACCCCGGGCTCGCCGTACACGGCGTGCTGGCCGACTTCACCGCCCGGCTCGGCCTGCCCCCGGAGGGCGGCCCCCGGCTGGTCGCCTTCCTCGGCGGCACCCTGGGCAACCTGCTGCCCGAGGAGCGGGCGGCCTTCCTGCGCGGGCTGCGCGCGGCCCTCGACCCGGGCGACTTCCTGCTGCTCGGCACCGACCTGGTCAAGGACCCGTCGATGCTGGTCGCCGCCTACGACGACGCGGCCGGGGTGACCGCCGAGTTCAACCTCAACGTGCTCAACGTGCTCAACCGCGAGCTGGGCGCCGACTTCGACCCGACCGCGTTCGCGCACGTCGCGCGGTGGGACCCGGACCGGGAGTGGATCGAGATGCGGCTGCGCTCGCTGCGCGCGCAGACCGTGAAGATCCCGGCGCTGAACCTGCCGGTGCACTTCGACCGGGGCGAGGAGCTGCGCACCGAGGTGTCCGCCAAGTTCCGCCGGGAGCGGGTGTCCGCCGAGCTGGCGGCGGCCGGGCTGCGGCTGAGCCACTGGTGGACGGACGAGGAGGGCCGGTTCGGGCTGTCACTGTCCGCCCCGGCGTAGGGAGGGTCGGCGCAGCCTAATTTGCTTGTTCACTTTACGAATACTCAGAGCAAAAATTGAGGTTTCTGGTGTACAAGACTTAAACGAATAGGGGTTACGATCTCGGCTACCGAGCTCAGCGTTGAGTACCAGGAGTCAAGATCGTGAGCGTCACCAAGCAGCCCTCCGGGGCGGTCGAGGCCTCCGCGCCCGGCCGCCTCGGCTTCGTCGTCTTCATCACCGCCGCCGCAGCCCTCGGCGGGTTCCTGTTCGGCTACGACAGTTCCGTGATCAACGGCGCCGTCTCCGGAATCCAGGAGAAGTTCGGCGTCGGCGACGGCGTGACCGGTCTGATCGTCTCCTCCGCCCTGCTGGGCTCGGCGATCGGCGCCGCACTGGCCGGCCGGTTCGCCGACCGCTACGGCCGCATCAAGGTCATGAAGGCGGGCGCGCTGCTGTTCGCGGTCAGCGCGATCGGCTCGATGCTCCCCTTCGCCGCCTGGGACCTCGCCTTCTGGCGCGTGCTCGGCGGCGCGGCCATCGGCATCGCCTCGGTGATCGCCCCGACCTACATCGCCGAGGTCGCGCCCACCAAGTACCGGGGCCGGCTGGCCTCCTTCCAGCAGGCCGCGATCGTGCTCGGCATCGCGATCTCCCAGCTGGTCAACTGGCTGCTGGCGAACGCGGCCGGCGGCGACACCCGCGGCCAGCTGCTCGGCCTGGAGGCCTGGCAGTGGATGCTCGGCATCTGCGTCGTCCCGGCCGCGGTCTACTTCACCCTCGCCTCGGTGATCCCCGAGTCCCCGCGCTACCTGATCCAGGCCGGCCGGCTGGACGACGCCCGCGCCGTGCTCGCCCAGGTCGAGGGCCAGGACATCGACACCGACGCCCGGATCGCAGAGGTCCAGGGGCTGATCGCCTCCGACCACCGCCCGCGCTTCGGCGACCTGCTCGGCGGGCGCTTCGGCCTGCTGCCGATCGTCTGGGTCGGCATCGGCCTGTCGGTCTTCCAGCAGCTGGTCGGCATCAACGTGATCTTCTACTACTCGTCGATCCTGTGGCAGTCGGTCGGCATCGACCAGAGCAACTCGCTGCTGATCAGCTTCGTCGGCTCGGTCATCAACATCCTCGGCACCGTCGTCGCGATCCTGCTGGTGGACCGGATCGGCCGCAAGCCGCTCGCCCTGATCGGCTCGGCCGGCATGGCCGTCGCGCTCGGCGCGGCCGGCTGGGCGTTCTCCTCCGCCACCGGCAGCGGTGACAACGTCACGCTGCCCGACCTCCAGGGCACCGTCGCACTGGTCGCCGCCAACGCCTTCGTGCTGTTCTTCGCGATGTCCTGGGGCGTCGTCGTCTGGGTGATGCTCGGCGAGATGTTCCCGAACCGCATCCGGGCCGCCGCGCTGTCCGTCGCCGCCTCCGCGCAGTGGATCGCCAACTGGGCGATCACCGTGTCGTTCCCGTCGATGTCGCGCTGGAACCTGTCGGCGACCTACCTGGTGTACGCGGCGTTCGCGGCGCTGTCGATCGTCTTCGTGGCGAAGTTCATGAAGGAGACCAAGGGCGTCCGACTGGAGGACATGGGCTGATCCGACAGTCCGACCATCGGCCCCCGCACCCTAGCGCGATCAGCGCGGGTGCGGGGGCCGAATCGTTCACTCCCTGCGGCGGCCCGGACACCTCCGGTACTCCTGTTCGCCAGGAGGGATGTGTCCTTGATCTTCAACCGGCTCCGCGCCCGCAGACCAGCCGCCGCCCCCGCCGGCGGCTGCCCGTACGCCCATGCCCACACCCACGCCCCGGCCGCGGCCCGGCCGTCGCCCCCGCCATCGTCCACGCCGCCGCCATCGTCCACGCCGCCGTTCACCGACCCGGAGCAGGCCGCCGAGTTCATCCGCCGCTTCCATCGCGAGCAGCCCGCCACCGGGGCCCCGGACGCCCGGATACGGGCCGTCCTCGACGAGATCGAACGCACCGGCAGCTACGAGCACACCCCCGCCGAACTCGCCTACGGCGCCAAGCTCGCCTGGCGCAACGCCGCCCGCTGCATCGGCCGGCTGTACTGGCGCAGTCTGGTGGTGCGCGACCTGCGCCACCTCGACTCGGCCGACGACATCGCCGCCGAGTGCTTCGAGCACCTGCGGCTGGCCGGCAACGGCGGACGGATCCGCCCGGTGGTCTCGGTGTTCGCCCCCGACCGCCCGGGCCGCCCTGCCGCCCGCATCGTCAACCAGCAGCTGGTCCGCTACGCCGGCCACCGGGTCGGCGACGCCGTCGTCGGCGACCCGGCCGGCACCGCACTCGCCGCCCGCGCCCGCGACCTCGGCTGGAAGTGCGCCGAGGACCGCTTCGAGGTGCTGCCGCTGCTCGTCCAGGAACGCCCCGACGAGCGCCCGCGCTGGTACGAGCTGCCGGACGACACCACCCTGGAGGTGCCGCTCACCCACCCCGCGTACGACTGGTTCGCCGACCTGGGCCTGCGCTGGTACGCGGTGCCCGCGATCAGCGACATGACGCTGGAGATCGGCGGCGTCCGCTACCCGGCCGCGCCCTTCAACGGCTGGTACATGGGCACCGAGATCGGCGCCCGCAACCTCGCCGACGCCGACCGCTACGACCTGCTCGGCACCGTCGCCGAGCGCCTGGGCCTGGACACCTCCAGCGAGCGCACGCTCTGGCGCGACCGCGCGCTGATCGAGCTCAACATCGCGGTGCTGCACTCCTTCCAGGAGGCCGGAGTGACGATCGCCGACCACCACACCGAGTCCGAGCGCTTCCTCCGGCACGTCGCCCAGGAGAAGCGGCTCGGCCGGCCGACCCCGGCGGACTGGAGCTGGATCGTGCCCCCGGTCTCCGGCGGACTCACGCCCGTCTACCACCGGTACTACGACCCGGTGGACCCGTCGCTGCGGCCGGCCTTCCTGGCGCGCGAGCCCTGGTGAGGCGGGGGGCAGCGGGGGCGGCGGGGGCAGCGGGGGCGGGGGCAGCGGAAACAGCGGGACGGTGGGACAAGGGGAAGGTCGGCGGCGGCGGGGTCTAGGGGCGTTCGGTGAGGCGCTCGAAGCGCAGGACGAGCCCGTCGAGCAGCGCTTCCAAGCCGGTCTCGAAGGCGCCCTCGTCCACCGTCCCGCGGTGCCCGGCCAGCCGGTGCGCCTCGCCGAGGTGCGGGTAGTCGGCCGCGTCGTACACCTCGGCGTCCGCGGGGAAGCCGGCCGCGAAGGAGGCCAGCGCCGAGCCGGTGACGAAGTAGCGCATCAGCGCGCCGATCCGGGTGGCCTGGCCGCGCGGCCAGCCGGCCTCGACCAGGTGGCCGAAGACCGCGTCGGCCAGGCGCAGCGCGTTCGGTCGGCGGCCCGGGCCCTGGGCGAGCACCGGCACGATGTTGGGGTGGGCGGCGAGGGCGGCGCGGTAGGAGCGGGCCCAGGCGCGCAGCGCGTCCGGCCAGGGCGTCGGCCGGCCGCTGGGCGTAGCGGTGGGTGCGTCGTCGGGCGTGCCGTCGGGCTTAGCGGTGGGCGTAGCGGTGGGCGGGCCGTCGGGCGCGCCGAACATCGACAAGTCGACCTCGCCGATCACGCTGTCCACCACCGCGTCCAGCAGTTCGTCCTTGGTCGCGACGTGGTTGTAGAGCGAGGGACCGCTGACCGACAGTTCGGTGGCGAGGCGGCGGGTGGAGAGGGCAGCCAGGCCCTCGGCGTCGATCAGCCGCAGAGCAGCGGCGACGATGCGCTCGCGGCTGAGCAGCGGGGTGCGCGGGCGGGCCATCGGGGTGCTGCCTCCGGTTCCTCCGGTCGGGTGGGGCGGGGACCGATTCTGGCAGGTGCCCCTTCCCAGCGCGGGCCGGCCGGGGCTACAGTCCCTCCATAAAACTTGCAGCGCTAGTTTAATGGATCTGGAGCCGCCGTGAACCTGGAGCTGTCCGAGGAGCAGAGCGCCGTCCGGGACCTCGCCGCCTCCTTCACCGACCGCGAGATCGCTCCGCACGCCGCCGCCTGGGACCGTGCCGAGTCCGTCGACCGCGCGATCATCGGCAAACTGGCCGGGCTCGGCTTCCTCGGCCTCACCATCCCCGAGGATTACGGCGGCAGCGGCGGCGACCACCTCGCGTACTGCCTGGTCCTGGAGGAGCTCGGCCGCGGCGACTCGGCCGTCCGCGGCATCGTCTCGGTCACGCTCGGCCTGGTCGCCAAGTCCGTCAACGGCTACGGGACCGAGGAGCAGAAGCAGCACTGGCTCCCCCGGCTCACCGCGGGCGAGTCGCTCGGCTGCTTCGCGCTCACCGAACCCGGCACCGGCTCCGACGCGGCCAACCTCAGCACCCGCGCCGTCCGGGACGGCGACGACTGGCTGATCAGCGGCGCCAAGATGTTCATCACCAACGGCACCTGGGCCGACGTCGCCCTGGTCTTCGCCCGCACCGGCGGCGACGACCCCGACCGGCAGGGCCACAAGGGCATCACCGCTTTCCTGGTGCCCACCGACCTGCCCGGCTTCACCCGCACCGAGATCCACGGCAAGCTCGGCCTGCGCGGCCAGGCCACTGCCGAGCTCGCCCTCGACCGGGTCCGGGTGCCCGACAGCGCGCGGCTCGGCGAGGTCGACAAGGGGTTCCGGGTGGCGATGTCCGCGCTCGCCAAGGGCCGGATGTCGGTCGCGGCGGGCTGCGTCGGCATCGCCCGCGCCTGCCTGGAGGCCGCCGTCCGCTACGCCGGCGAGCGCGAGCAGTTCGGCCGCCCGATCGCCTCGCACCAGCTCGTCCAGGAACTGCTGGCCGGCATCGCCATCGACGTCGAGGCCGCCCGGCTGCTCACCTGGAAGGTCGCCGACCACATCGAACGCGGCCTGCCGTTCGCCACCGAGTCCTCCGTCGCCAAGCTCTACGCGAGCGAGGCCGCCGTCCGGGCCGCCAACAACGCGCTCCAGGTGTTCGGCGGCTACGGCTTCATCGACGAGTACCCGGTCGGCAAGTACCTGCGCGACGCGCGGGTCATGACCCTCTACGAGGGCACCAGCCAGATCCACCAGTTGCTCATCGGCCGCGCCCTCACCGGGGTCAACGCCTTCTGACCAGCCCGTTCATCCCATCCGATCAGCCAGGACGGGTCAATCGGACCACCCGGACCACCCGGACCACCCGGACCGTCCTGACCGTCCTGACTGCTCGGATCACCCTGACTGCTCGGATCACTCGGATCACTCGGATTCAACCGGATAGGAGCCCGACGACGTGCGTCCCGTCTACTTCGCCGCAGCCCGCCGCACACCCATCGGCCGGCTGCGCGGAGCGCTCGCCACGGTCCGCCCGGACGACCTCTCGGCCACCGTGCTGCGCGCCCTGCTCGCCGACGTCCCCGCCCTCGACCCCGCCCGCATCGACGACGTCTACTGGGGTGCCGCCAACCAGGCCGGCGAGGACAACCGCAACGCCGCCCGGATGGCCGTCCTGCTGGCCGGCCTGCCGGAGACCGTCCCCGGCGCCACCGTCAACCGGCTCTGCGCCTCCGGGCTGGAGGCCGTCACCCTCGCCGCCCGGGCCATCGGCTCCGGCGAGGCCGACGTCGTCCTGGCCGGCGGCTGCGAGTCGATGACCCGCGCCCCCTTCGTCCTCCCCCGCCCCGACGAGGCCCTCCCGCACCGGATCGAAACCTACGACACCCGGCTCGGCTGGCGGCTCACCAACCCCCGGATGGCCGAACTGCACGGCGTGCTCAGCATGGGCGAGACCGCCGAGGAGGTGGCCGGCCGGTACGACATCGGGCGGGAACGCCAGGACGCCTTCGCGCTGCGCAGCCACCAACGGGCCGCCGCCGCCCGCAAGGACGGCCACTTCGACGCCGAGCTGATCCCGGTCGAACGGCCCGACGGCGTGACGGTCGGCCAGGACGAGGGCATCCGCGAGGACACCAGCCTGGAGAAACTCGCCCGTCTCAAGCCCGCCTTCCGCCCCGGCGGCACCGTCACGGCAGGCAACGCCTCGCCGATGAACGACGGCGCGGCCGGGCTGCTCCTGGTCGGCGAGGAGGCGCTGCGCGACCTCGGGCTGCGACCGCTCGGCCGGTACGTGGCCGGCGCCTCCGTCGGGGTGCACCCCGACGTGATGGGCATCGGCCCGGTGCCGGCCACCCGCAAGGTGCTCGGCCGGGCCGGCTGGTCGCTGGCCGACCTCGACACCGCCGAACTCAACGAGGCCTTCGCCGCCCAGGCCCTGGCCTCCGCCGACGGCATCGGATTCACCCCCGAACAGGCCGACGAACTGGTCAACCCGAGCGGCGGGGCGATCGCGCTCGGCCACCCGCTGGGCGGCTCCGGCGCGCGCATCCTCACCACCCTGCTGCACCGGATGCGCCGCACCGACGCCCGGCGCGGCCTCGCCACCATGTGTGTGGGGGTCGGTCAGGGCACTGCCGTCCTCGTCGAGAACGTTGACTGAATGCGGGCCCGCGTTCGCGGCCGAGTTCACGGTCGAGTCCGCGTCCGAGTTCACGTCCGAGTTCACGTCCGAGTTCACGTCCGAGTTCACGTCCGAGTTCGAGTTCACGTCCGAGTTCAAGGGAGCACCGGGAATGACTGAAGTAGCCGCAGTGGCTGAAGTGACGGGCCTGGCGGGCAGGTTCGCGGGGCGGGTCGCCGTCGTGACCGGCGCCGCGCAGGGCATCGGCGCGGCCACCGCCCGCCGGCTCGCCGAGGAGGGCGCGACCGTCGCCGTCGTCGACCTCACCGCCGAACGGGCCGCCGGGACGGTCGCGGAGATCACCGCCAAGGGCGGCACCGCTCGGGCGTACGGCTGCGACGTGGCCGACTACGACGCCGTCGAGGCGGTGTTCGCACAGGTCGCGGCAGACCTCGGCGGGGTGCACATCCTGGTGAACAACGCCGGGATCACCCGGGACAACCTGTTCTTCAAGATGCCGAAGGCCGACTGGGACGCGGTCCTGACCGTCAATCTGACCAGCGCGTACAACTGCAGCCACGTCGCGCAGAAGTACATGGTGGCGCAGAAGTACGGGAAGATCGTCTCGCTCAGCTCGCGCTCCGCCCTCGGCAACCGGGGACAGGCCAACTACGCGGCCGCCAAGGCCGGCATCCAGGGGCTCACCGCGACCCTCGCGATCGAGCTGGGGCCGTTCAACATCAACGTCAACGCCGTCGCCCCCGGGTACGTCGCCACCGCGATGACCGCGGCCACCGCCGAGCGGGTCGGCAGCACGGCCGAGGACCAGCACGCGGAGGTCTCCGCCCGGACCCCGCTGCGCCGGGTGGGACAGCCGGAGGAGATCGCGTCCGTGGTCGCCTTCCTGGCCAGCGAGGACGCCTCGTACGTCAGCGGGCAGACGCTGTACGTCAACGGCGGGGCGCGGTAGGGCTGGCCCGGGCGGGGATCGTCAAGAACCCCTCAGCATTAGTACGATAATACTGATGTGTCGTCACATGACCGTCCCGGGCGTGGGGTTACCTTCACCTGGGACGGTCTTTACCTTTTCGCGTGGCCGAGCATGACCATGCCTCTGATCAGCCGACCCCACCAAATGACTATGGCATGATCATGCGGCAGTCGATGGGATGGCCGGACCGACCCGACCGGACCAGGTCGGGCCCTGCGCCCCAAGGAGTCCCATGGGCAGCCCCGCCCCCCTTCGCCGTGCCCTGGCTCTGCTCGCCGTCGGGGCCACCGCCCTCACGGCCGGCACCATCGCCGTCCCGGCGGTCGGCGCCGCGACCGCCGCCCCCGCGCACGACCTCACGGGCGTCCACGTCCGCCCCGCCTCCTTCGGGCACCACAACGCCCAGGGCCGCACCGCCCCGCTGACCACCACCCAGTGCGTCAGCCAGATCGGCATCCACTGCTACTCGCCGCTGCAGTACCGGAACGCCTACAACCTGAACCCGCTGTACCAGGAGGGCATCACCGGCAAGGGCCGCACGATCGTCATCGTCGACTCCTTCGGCTCGCCGACCATCCAGCACGACCTGGAGGTCTTCGACAAGCAGTGGGGCATCCAGGACACCAACGTCGAGGTGGTCAAGTGGGGCAACGTCCCCGCCTTCGACCCCAAGAACCCCGACCACACCGGCTGGGCCGGCGAGACCACGCTGGACGTCGAGTACGCCCACGCCATCGCCCCCGACGCGCACATCGTCCTGGTCGAGACCGGTGTCGCCGAGACCGAGGGCACCACCGGTCTGCCCGAGATGATGGACGCCGAGAAGGCCCTCATCAAGGCCGGCCGCGGCGACGTCATCTCGCAGAGCTTCGGCGCCACCGAGAACACCTTCCCGGGGTACGACAAGGGCGACTTCAAGTCGCTCACCGACCTGCGCTACGCCTTCAAGGCCGCCGCCGACCACAACGTCACCGTGCTCGCCGCCTCCGGCGACAACGGCGCCACCGACGCGCAGACCAACGGCACCGACCTGTACCCGTACAAGGTCAACTCCTGGCCGTCCTCCGACCCGCTGGTCACCTCCATCGGCGGCACCCAGCTCACCCTGGACAACAACGGCGCACGCACCGCGCCCGACAAGGTGTGGCACGACAAGTCCGGCGCCGGCGGCGGTGGCGTCTCCGGCATCTTCGAGCGCCCGTGGTACCAGGCCGGCGTCGCCAACGTCACCGGCAACCACCGCGGCACGCCCGACATCAGCATGAGCGCGGCCGTCGACGGCGGCGCCTGGACCTACGAGTCCTACGACCCGACCTCCGTCGGCTGGCACCTCACCGGCGGCACCAGCGAGGCCACCCCGCTGTTCTCCGGCGTCGTCGCCCTCGCCGACCAGCTCGCCGGCCACCGCCTCGGCCAGCTCAACTGGCGCCTGTACGGGCTCAACCTGCTCCCGGGCGCACGGACCGGCATCACGGACGTGAAGGAGGGCGACAACTCCTGGGGCGGCGTCACCGGCTACACCGCCACCGAGGGCTACGACCTCTCCAGCGGCCTCGGCACCATCGACGGCGCGAAGTTCGTCCACGCCATCGCCGGTCGCTGACGGGCAGTGGTGGGTAGCAAGTAACAACTAACAGCGAACAGATAACAGATTTCGAAATCTGTTATCTGTTCGCTGTTTTCTGTTTTTTGTTTTCTGTTTTCTGTTCGGTGTTAGCTGCTCGCAGCCCGGTGCCGGTCGCCCGGCCCGGCCGCGCGGCGCGAAGGGTCAGACGCGGTCCGCCGAGGCGGAAGCGGGCTCCGGGGCGGGCGGCGCTGCGGGCTCCGGGGCGGCGGCCAGTTGGGCGAGGTAGCGCTCGGCGGCGCGGAGCTTACGGCCGTCGGGGCCCGGGAGGTAGGCGCGGAGCTCGATGATCTCCGGGGCGATCCGAAGGGCCGCCGCGCGGTCGGGGACCGAGCGCCAGCAGGCCTCGGCATTGGTGGCCGCCTGCTGGGTCTCCGGGTGGTCCGGCCCCCGCGAACGGAGCAGCGCCAGGGCCACCTCGCGGTAGATGTCCGCGGCCTCGGCCGGCCGGCCCGCGAGACGGCACACGTGCGCCCGGACCTGGCGCACCTGGAGGACCGGTTCGGAGACGGCGCCGTGCTCGGCGATCGCCTCCAGTTCGAGGGCGAAGGCGAGTTCGGTGGCGGCACCGTGCTCCCCGGCATCCGCGCTGCGGACGATCCGGCCGATGGCGTCCCGGTAGTCGGCACGCGGCTGACCGGACGCCGGAGCGTCGACGGGCACCGCGTCTGCAGGCACCGCATCGGCAGGCACCTCGTCCGCCGGCACCTCGTCCGCTGGGGCCTCCGCCACCGGGACCGCGTCCACGGGGGCCTCGTCAACGGGAGGGGCCGTGTCGTCCGGCGCTTCCACCGTCGACACCGCATCGGCGGGGGCCTCGTCAACGGGAGGGGCCTGCGTCGGGGCGGCGTCCTGCGGTTCCGCCGTCGGCGTGGCGACGTCTGCCAGCGCCTGCTCCGACTCCCGCTCCCGCCCGGACTCCAACTCCGGCTTCAACTCCGGCTCCGGCCCCGGCTGCTGGGGCTTGGCCAGCGTCACGCCTGCGGACGGCTCGACGACCTCGGGCGTCGCGTCCGCCGGAGCGGGCTTGTGCAGGGTCACGCCAGCCGAGCCGGCCGGCTGCCCCTTCAGCAGGCTGACCGGGCGGGCCGGCCTGGGCGGGGTGGGCGGCACGCCGGGCTTGACCAGGCTCACCGGACCGGCCTCGGTCGCGGGAGCCGGGAAGGCCGACGATGGCAAGGCCGGGGGCGCCACGGGCGGTTCGACGACGGCGTCCTGCGACTCCGCCCGACCCGGCACCGGCGGCACCGCCGACAGCGCGGCCGGCCCGGACGACACCACATCGGCCCGCACGGCATCGACCGGCGGCACCGCGTGAACCGGCATCACGTCAGCCGGCACCGCGTCGACCGGCGCCGACACGTCGGCCGGCGGACCGTCGCCACGGCGGGCGGTGTTGCGGAAGACCGGCCGGTCCGGGGCGTGCGTGGCCAGGATGACGACGTCCGGCCGCAGCACCGAGTACACCTGTTGCCGCAGTTGCTCGGGCGCGAGCACGTCCCCCGCGCCGGGGTGGCCGCCGTGCAGCGCCTCGATCAGGGCCCTGGTGAAGGTGCCGATCTGCTCCGGGTCCGGGCTGACGACCGCCCACAGCGGGATGCCCTCGCTGAGCGGCGAGGCGGCGCCCTGGAGGTACGGCCAGGCGTTCTGGTCGGCGCTGAGGTCGGCGACGACGAGGGTCTGCCACTCGGCCGGACGGTGGCTCAGCTCGGCGGCGACGGCCTGCCAGGGCAGGCCGTCCTGCTTGGAGTCGCGCAGGGTGAGCTGGAGCTGTCCGCCGCGCTTGTCGGCGACCACGTGACCGCCCAAGTGGACGAGCAACGGCCCCGGATGGCGGGACGCGGCGCGCAGGTGGGCGAGGACGGTGTGCGGGTCGCTGGCGCCGGGGAGGTGGACGGCGTCCACCGCGTCCGCGGCGAGCAGTACCTGCGGTGAGACGGCCGCGAGCATCGCGGACAGCACCGACGCCTGGGCGGGACCGCCCCGACCCCAGGTGCGGCGCCCGGAGTTGCCGTAACCGCCCTCGACGACCAGGATCCGTCCGCGCGGCGCCGCCCCCAGTCCGCCCGCACCGGGGGCGCTCACGCCCGGGGCCGGGAAGGGCGGCGGCGTGGCCGCGGACGGCGGCGCGCCCACGGCGGGCATGCCGGTGACGGTCCATCCGGTGGGCGCGGCCGGCGGCGGTCCCGGCACCGCGGCCAGAGCCGTCGGAGCCGTCGGAGCCGACGGCGGGGCTGCCGGAGCGGACGGCGGGAGCGGGGGCACGGGCGGCGGCTCGTAGAGCGCGGCGGGCCCGGGCGGGTGCTCCTCGGCCGGGGTGCGCGGCGGCGGTACGGCGTCCCAGGGGCCCGAGTCCGCTGCCGGTTCGGGGCCTCCGGGGACAGCTGTCGTCTCCGCCATCTTCTGGTCACCGCCCACCCCGCCGCTTCGCGGCGTCTGATGCCCTTGCTGGGTGGTGCCTGCCACCACTCCCGTCGCGCCACCCTACGAGATCCCGGCACACCCGATCCAGGCCGGGTCTCCGATCGGCGTGCCACGCGGCCCGCTATCGTGCCGTCATGGCAGGCCCCGGTACACCTCTCCTGTTCCTCGACGTCGACGGACCGCTCATCCCCTTCGGCGCGCCGCCCCCGGGCGGCTACCCCGTCTTCCGCGGCGTCTCCGCCGCCGCACCCGGCCCGGGCGTCAACCCCCTGCTGGCCCGCGTCGATCCGGCGCTCGGCGGGCGCCTGCTGAGCCTGCCGTGCGAACTGGTGTGGGCGACGACGTGGATGTCCGATGCGAACGACTGCCTCTCCCCCTGGCTCGGGCTGCCGCAACTACCCGTCGTGAACTGGCCGGTGGAGGACGGCGACGAACCGGCCGGCCTGCACGGGAAGACCCGCGCACTGGTCGCCCGGGCCGCCGGCCGCCCGTTCGTCTGGGTGGACGACGAGATCGCCGCCACCGACCGCCGCTGGGTCGCGGCCCACTCGCCCGCCCCCGCGCTCCTCCACCGCGTCGACCACCAACGCGGCCTCACCGCAGCCGACTTCGCCACCCTGGACGCCTGGTTGCGCACACACCGACACGACACGCCTTAGACTCCCCGACCATCTGGACTCCCCGACCATGGACTTCGCCGCCGGACCGCCCCTGCCCTGGCACCTGACGCTGGACGGCGGGGCGGTGGTCGAGCTGTGGGCGGACGGGTACGGCGTCGAGGGCGGGGCGTACGTCTTCAGCGTGCTCGCCCGGGCCACCGTGGCGGAGCAGGGGCAGGTCGACGTCGTCGCCCGGACGCCGGCGGACCGGACCCGGGTGGGTGTGGCGGTGGCCCGGGTCCCGCTCGCCGCCGTCCGGGACGTCCACACCGCCACCGAGCGCACCGTCGACGGCCGGTGCGTCTGCCCGACCTGACCAGGCCGACCGACCTGATCGGTCTGATCGACCCGGCCCCGTATGCCGCTGCCCGGTCACCCCGAGGGGCGGCCGGGCAGCGGCGTGCAGGGGACGTCAGGAACCGGCCAGCAGGTCGCGGAGCAGGGCGACGGTGTCGGCGTCCAGGTCACGGCCGGTGCGGCGGCTGAGCGCGTCGAGACGGTTGACGGCGCGCAGGAGTTGGTCGCGGGCGCCGGCCGAGGCGTAGGCGTAGAAGAGGTCCCGGTGCAGGAGTTCGACGTCCGGGGCGACGGCGAGGCCGCGGAAGACGGCGGCCTCGGCGCTGCGGTGGTCGCCGTACTGCAGGCGGCGGGCGGCCAGTTCGTGGGCGGTGTCGACGATCGCCGCGATCATGTCCTGGCGTTCGGCCTCGGCCCAGCCGTAGGAGGCGGGCGGGGCCTCGGCGAACGGGGCGCCGCGCACCAGGGCCAGGGCGTGGGCGAGGGCGGCGTCGGCGGTGGCGCTGGTGCTGCGCATGCCGCGCCGGTAGAGGCTGCGGAACTCGTCCCAGTCGCAGGTGACGACCGGGGTGAAGGAGTAGCCGTCGGTGGTGTCGGTGGGCAGGAAGGCGCGGCCCT
Source organism: Kitasatospora sp. NPDC058478 (assembly GCF_042720345.1). Taxonomy (NCBI): domain Bacteria; kingdom Bacillati; phylum Actinomycetota; class Actinomycetes; order Kitasatosporales; family Streptomycetaceae; genus Kitasatospora; species Kitasatospora sp. NPDC058478. The sequence continues at coordinate 25,179 of NZ_JBHXML010000005.1, forward strand.
CGGGCGAGGTGCCGAACCAGGCGGCCAGGTCGGCGAGTTTGCCGGGGAGCGGGCTCTTGGCGTCGGCCGCGGTGGGGTGCGGGTCGAGGTGGGCGGCGCCGGGGTGGAGGTCGTGGTCGAGGGCGTGGTGGTCGGCACCGGGCCGCAGCGCGAGGTAGACGGCGAGTTCGGTGAGCCGGGACAGCGCGCCGGGTTCGGCGGTACCGAGGGCTCCGGCGACGTCGACCGGGCCGAGCAGGCGGATCCGGGGGGCGTTGCGGGCGGCGTGCGCCTCCGGGGAGCGCAGGATGGCGAGCAGGTCGTCGCTGTCGCTGCGCCCGGGGGTGGTCTGGGCGACCGGGGCGACGGCGGCGGGGCCGGGCTCGGCTCCGGGTTCGACTCCGGGCTCGGTGTGGGAATCAGCGTGGGAATCGGCTTCGGCCGGGGCCTCGGCTTCGGTGCCGGGCAGGAGATCGGGCGAGGGCTCCGGCCGGGACGGGACGCGCGGGTCGACGCCGGAGGACGCGGGCGCGGGCTGGTGGACCGGGGCCGGCTCGACGGGCGACTGCGGCACGACCGGCTGGACGGACTGAACGGCGGGAACGGACGGCACGGGCTGGACGGCGAGGACGGCCGCGGGGGCTTGCTGCGGTGCCTCCGCCGCGTCCCCCGCCACCGCGTCCGGGCGGCGCAGGTCCCGGGTGGCCTCGTCCGCTGCCTCGTCCGTGGCCTCGTCAACGAGCTGCCCGACCACGAGCTCTTCGTCGGTCCCGATCCCGCTCCCGCTCCCGGTCTCGGTACCGACTCCGCTCCCGGTCTCGGTCCCGGTCTCGGCGGAAGCGGCCTGCCGCCCCTGCCCGTTGACCGCGTACCGCCCCGGCCCGGCCGGAGGGGCCGGTACCGGCGTCGCCGGGTCGGTGCCCGCGAACGGGCTGGCGCCGGTGCCGATGACCCGGGCGAGCAGCCGGGGCCCGGCGGCCGTGTCCGTACCGCCCTGCGCGCCGGTCGCGGCGGCGCCGACGGCGGCCAGCACGGGTACGGCGGCGGGCAGTTCGGCCGTGTCGGTGTCGTCGTCGTCCGCGTCGGGGTCGAGGCCGGGACCGTCCAGGGTCCAGGCGGGGGCCGGGTGCTGGGTGAGGTCGTCGGCGGCGCGGAGCAGTTCGGTGACCTGGTCGTACTGCTGGTCGCTGAGCCGCTGGAGTTCGACGGTGAGGTGCAGGCCGGGGATGGCCGCCTGGCCGGTGGCCGGGAGGGTCCAGCGGGCGACGGGGCCGGTGCCGCGTTCGGGGGCGCGGGTGATGACGGCGACGCAGGTGCGCGGCCGGGCGTCGAGCAGGCGGCCGAGTTCGGCGGGGACCTCGCCGCCGGGCTGCTGGGCGCAGAGCACGATCTCGGGGGTCCAGGACTCGTCGGCCTGGCCCCGGCTGCGGGCGTCGCGCGGGCTGGCGGCCTCGGCGGCGACCAGGGTGGCGCGGGCCTTGGCGGTGCGCGGGCCGAGGGCGGCGAGCGCGGCCTCCAGGGTGGGGTGGCGGTGGATGCGTTCGGCGGCCGGGCCGCTGATCGGCACCTCCTCGGCGAGGTCGACCAGGTGCAGGTGGAGCCGGTCGGCGAGCGGGCTGTGCGCGAGTTCGACGGCGAGGGTGCGCAGGATGTCGCGGGCGTCGTCGGGGTGGCCGGAGAGGTGGAGCAGCCGGACGGCCTCCAGGTCGGCGAGGACGACCGAGCCGTCGGGCGAGGTGCCGAGGGTGACCAGGGCGGGGTAGGGCGCGGCGGTCTTGCGGGCCTGGGCGGCGCTGAGCAGGTCGCCGGAGTCGAGGCTGCACCACCAGACGTTGGCGGCGTGCGCGGCGCGGAACGGCGCGATCGGGGTGGCCGGGCCGGAGAGGTGCAGTTCGATGGTGTGGCCGGGGGTGATCCGGGCGGCGACGATGGCGGGCAGGCGCTTGCCGCCGCGCACGGTGTTGCGGGCCATGGTGCGCAGGGCGCGGTCGAGCAGGTCGAGGCCGGCGTCGTCCTGACGGGCCCTGAGCTCGTTCTCGAAGGCGGCGGCCTCGGCGTCGGGCATGGTGATGCGGTGCCGGGGGCGGCGGGCGCGCAGTTGGGTGCCGCGCTTGTGGGCGACGGTGCCGACCATGACGGCGGCGAGCAGGACACCGACGGTGGAGGCGGTGAGGGCGATGGAGTAGTCGTCACCGGCGGCCGGTTCGGCGTGCGCGGCGGGGGCGGGCGCATGGGTGGGCGCATGGGTGGGTGCCGGGGTGACGGGCTGGGACGCGGCCGGGGTCGGCGCGGCCTGGGTCGGCGCGGGGGCGGGAGTGGCGGGCGCCTGGTCGGTCGACGGCGCCGGAGCGGGCGCGGGCGCGGGCGCGGGCTCGGACGGAGGAACAGGCGAAGGAGCGGCCGCCCCCGGCACCGTGAGCACCATCCCGGGCACCAGCACGTCCGGATCGGTCAGCCGTTCCCCGTCCGGCGCCTGGGCGCCCTTGTTCGCCTCGAAGAGCTTCGGCCACGCCTCGGCGTCCCCCAACTCCCGTTGGGCGATGACGGACAGGCTGTCCCCGCCCTGGACGGTCACCGTCGCGTGCCCACCCGCACCCGGCTCCGTCCCGGCCTGCGGCACCTGGGCCGACCCGGCACCGGAAGCAGAGGCGGGCGCGGGCTCGGACGGAGGAACAGGCGTCGGAGCAGGCGAAGGCGCCGACCCGTCCGCCTTCGCGTCCCCCGGCATCAGCAGCGCCCACCCCGGCTGGATCGGCCGGTCGGCGTCGAAGCGGATGCCTGAATCGTCCATCACCCGGCCGTCATTGAGCTTGGCGATCTCCACCCACCGTTCACCGGAGCCCAGTTGGCGTTCGGCGATGGACCACAGGCTGTCGGCGGGCCGGCTGTCCCGCACGGTGTACGTGGGGTTCTGCTCGGCGGCGGGCGCCAGGGCGGGCGCGGCCTGGGCGGCGGGCAGGGCGGCTCGCTGCACGCCGGCCGCCAACTGCGCCGGGGCGGTGGCGGTGTGGGCCGGGGTGGCGGCGAAGGCCGAGCCGGCGACCGGCATCAGCGCGAACACCGAGCCGACCAGGCCTGCCGCCATCCGCTGGCTCCAGCCGAAGGCGGGGATGCGGCGGGCGATCCGGCCGCGCAGCTGCGCGGGGATCTCCAGCAGGACGGAGAACGCGAAGCAGCCCCAGGCGAGCCAGCCGACCACGACCAGCAGCCAGAGGAACAGCCGTCCGTCGTCCGGGCCGGTGAGCGCCTGGCCGACGCCGTCCGGCGCGACGTCGCCCATCGCGGCGACCGCACGGGTGCCGTAGAGCAGCAGCGCGGGGACGCCGAGCAGCAGGGCGAGCAGGGTGACCAGCGCGGCGAGCGCGGTGATCAGGGCTGCGCCGCGGCCGCGACCGCGCGGTGGGCGGGGCGCCGGGGCGGCGGGGCGGCCGGCGGCCCGGTGTCCGGTGTGGGCCCGGCCGTTGGCGCTCCGGGCCTGGTCCTCGGCACCCGGGCTCCGGCCCTTGGCGGTTCGAGCCCGGCCCGGGGCGGTTCGGGCCTGGTCCTTGGCACGTGGCGCGGCCATCAGTCGGTCTCCGCTTTCTCGACTCCGTGGACGAGGGTCGCACTGCCCTTGCCCGTTACCTTCCGCTCCCCGAGCGCGCCCAGCAGGACGGGCCGGTAGTCGGCCCGCACGGTGACGGTGACGACCTTGCCGTCGCCGGAGAACTCGACCTCGCCCGCCTGGAGGCCGTACAGGGCCAGGTAGGCGTCGGCGGCCTGCCGGACGTAGTCCTGCTGGATTTTGAAGCCCTTCCCCTGGAGGACGGCGGCCTGGTCGAGCTGCTGTCCGCCGACCCGCGCGGCCTCCTGGGCGTAGGCGTCGGTGCGTTCGGCGACCCGCAACCGGCCGCCGGCGTCGATCACCAGGGCGATGACGAGCACGACGTAGGCCGCGCAGATCGCCACGAAGAGGGCGACCGCGCCCCGGTCGGAGCGGCGTCGGCGCCGCGCCCTGACAGGCACTCCCATCCCCCCTGCCCCTCCCGCACCTCGTCCGCCCCACCGGCCCCCACCGGGCGCCGACCGGTCCCGTCGCGTCATCCCCCGTGCGCTCTCCGCTTGCGTCTCCCCCGCGCGGGCCGTCCCCAATCCCCCGTCGTGGCCCGTGTCCCGCCGGGTGCCGCCCCGGGCCGTCATGTGCCCCGGTAGCGGTCCACCACGGAGGTGAACTCGCCGACGAGGTGCTTCGTCACGGGTACGCCGGACGGTCCGCCGAGCAGGTCCGCCAGTTCGACGTCGCACACCACGGTGACCTTGACGGTCGTGACGGCGCCGCCGGGAAGGTCCAGTCGGCCGGGCACGACCTGGACGTCCCCGTTGCGGCAGGAGACGCCCTGCTGGCGCAGCGTCGCGAGGGCCGAGTCCCGGCCCGGCTGCGTCATCCCGTCGACGCTGCGCTGCAGCGAGGCGGTGCGGGCGCCGGCCCGGGCGGCGGCCTCGACCGTACCGGCCGTGGTCTGCACCCGCCCGGCGGCGATGGCCACCAGGACCAGCCCGACCACCGGCGGCACGACGATCGCCGCCTCGATGGCGACGGCGCCGCCGTCGCTCCGCCGGACCGGCCACCACCGGGGCCGGCGCGCGGAACGGCGCTCGGCCCGGGGCGCGCAACGGCCCCCGGAACCACGCTCGGCGCGCGGCGCCGGCCACCAGTCGGCCCGGGTCCGCCGTCTCACGGCGCCACCGCCACCGGCGGGACGAAGTGCTCGCGCGGCGCCTCGGCGAACTGCGTGAGGGCGGGCGCCGACAGCCCGGGTATCAGCAGCGGCGGGCGCACCGCCACCGTGACCCGGACCACTTCGGGCGTGCTGCCGTCGGTCGTCACCGTGTACGAGTGCACGCCCTGCCGGTCGAGGAAGTCCCTGGCCTGTCGGCGCGCCGCCTCGTTCTTCACCTCGTCCGTCGCGTTGCCCTGGATCCGGCCGGCGTCCACGCCCTCGCGGGCGGCGGTGAGCGCGAGCTGGCGGTCGTACCACAGCAGCGCGGCCTGGACGACGAGCATCAGGAGCACCAGGACGACCGGGAAGACGATGGCGAGGCTCACGCTCATCGACCCCCGGTCGCCGCGGCGGCGAGGTCGGTACGTCACTTGGTGGCGCCTCCCGCGGCCGCGCCCGCACCCGGCATGTTCGGGTCCTGCTGCACCTTCTGCACGACCTTGTCCTTCAGCAGGTACAACGCGGTCGCGACGGCGCCCGCGACGAAGACCAACGCGATGATGGCGAGGGCGAGTTCGATGCTGATCGCGCCGCGGTCGCCGCGCGCGCGGGCGGCCCGCAGCCGGCCGAGCCGCAGGGTGAACAGCAGCAGGGCGAACTGCACGGGCAGCAGGACGGGCCGGATCAGCCGGCCTGCCAGGTGGACGAGTCGGACGGTCATTCGGGTCTCCCGGGGTGGAGTGCGGTGTGGTGCCAGATGCCCTGTGAGGAGGGTCAGTTGAGCATCTGGTGGAGTGCGGGGAAGACGATCAGGACGGTCATCAGCAAGGTGAGGGCGGCTCCGGGTGCGACCATCCGCTCGCTGTCGGCGTTGGCGCGGGCGAGGTCCTCGGCGAGCAGCTCGCCGCGCAGGCCCTTGGCGCGCGCCCGCAGGGTGTCGTACACGGCGGCGCCGTCGGTGCCGGACAGCCGCATGATGTCCGCCACGTCCTGCAGCGGGCTGAGCCCCAACTCCTCGGCCAGCGCGTCGAGTCCGGCCCAGGGCGGGAGCCGGTCGGTGGCGGCGCGGTCGAGGGCGTCGCGGATGCGCCGGAACACGGTGCCGCGCCCGACCGCGGCGGCGCGGCGCAGCGCCTCGGCGGGCCCGCAGTCGGCGGCCCGTTCCAGGGCGACGAGTTCGAGGTAGGCGGCGATGCCGTGCAGGTACTCGCTGCGCGCCTCCTTGGCCTCGCCGCGCACGATGCCGTCGGGGACGAACCAGAGCAGGCCGGCCAGCAGCGGCCCGGCCAGCAACGGCAGGGCGAAGGGCAGGCCGATGTCCATCAGCACGGCCATCGCGCCCAGGTAGGCGGGCAGCAGCAGGCCGATCGCGGCGAACAGCAGCTTGTGCACCATGAACCGGGCCGGGGCGCGGCCGATCAGGGCGAGTTCGCGGTGCGGCAGGGACACTCCGCGCAGGCCGATCGAGCGCTCGCCGATCCGGTCGTACCAGCGCGGCCGCTCGTCCGGGTCCGCGGCCCGTTCGGCGGGGGTGCGGTGCAGCCGGTCCAGGGCCTGGCGCAGGTCGGGCGGCGCGGGCCGCAGTTCGGCGATCAGCAGGGCGACGCCGCCGGCGGCGACGGCCCCGGCCAGCACGGACCAGGGGGAGATCACCGGACCTCCCCGAGCTGCTGGAGCGCCTCGTCCTCGCGCGCCGGGGCGCGGCGCCCGGCCTTGCCGCGCCGGTCGGGCGCCAGCAGCCGGGGCACCGGCGGGTGCGAGGCGAGGGCGCGCATCCAGGCGATGATCGCGACGAACAGGGCGGCGACGACGGCGAGCACGATCTGGCCGAGCAGCGTGCCGTACGGCCGGGTGTACTCGGTGTTGAAGGAGCCGACCGTGACGACCAGCACGATGATGCCGACCAGCCAGCGGATGGTGGTGCGGTGCTTGGCCCGGTCGGCCTCGATGGCGCGGCGCTGGCGGACCTCCTCGCGCACCGAGTCGGCCATGTCGGCCAGTGCCCGGGCCAGGCCGGGGCCGCTGTCACCGGAGCGCAGCACGAGCGCGGCGAGCACCTTGTCGGCGGTGGCGTCGGCGACGCTGTCGGCGAAGGCCTGGAGCGCCTCCTCGGGCCGCCAGCGGGCCTGGAGCCGGGCGGCCAGTTCGCCGATCTCCTCCTCCAGGGCGGCGGGAGCGGTGCGGCGGCTGGTGACGATGGCCTGGTTGAGGCCGACGCCGAGCAGCAGCACGTCGGCGATGCGCTGGGTCCACTCGGACAGCGCCTCCAGGCGTTCGATCCGGCGGGTGTCCGGGCGGGTGGTGTCGAACAGCCAGGGCAGGCCGAACACGGCCAGCGGCACCAGCAGGGCGGCCAGCGGGATGCCGGTGAACAGCCAGGCGAGCGGGGCGCCGGCGAGCGCGAGCGGCAGCTGGATCCGGCGCAGCCGGGCGACCCTGGCCGAGGCGGCGCCGGGGGCGCCGTACCAGAAGACGTGGGCGCGGCCGGCCAGCGGGTTGCTCCGCTCCGGGGTCTCCTCCTCGTCCGCCGGGTCGCTGCCGCGGGCCCAGGCCACCAGGGCGACCAGGCCGCCCGCGACGGCCAGCCCGCACAGGGCGAACAGCAGCATCATCGCGCGCCACCGCCGATCCGCAGTTGCAGCGGGGTGGCCCAGCCGCCGTAGCGGGAGCCGAGCAGGGCGGCGTCGAAGCCGGCCCGGCGCAGGTCGTCCAGGCACTGCGGCGGGGTGTGCGGGACGGCCCGCGGCTCGCCGAGGTCCACCCGGGGGCCGAACACGGTGTTCAGCGCGGGCCGACCGCTCTCGCCGAGGCCGGCGACCTCCAGGACGTGGGAGACGAAGCGGTGCCGGCGGCCGCCGACGGCGGTCTCGTCGACCATGGCGACGTGCACGATGAGGTCCAGGGCGTTGGCGGTGAGCCGGTAGGCGAGCGAGTCGGTCATGTGCGAGCCGTACTCCAGGCAGAGTTCGGCGATGCGGTCGACGACCATGTGCGGGCCGCGGGCGTGCAGGGTGCACATCGAGCCGCCCTCGCCGTTGGTCATGACCCGCAGCATCGGGACGACCTCGCCGGATCGGACCTCGCCGACGATGATCCGGGACAGCGTCATCCGCAGCGCCGCCGGGATGAGGTCGCCGATCGTCAACTCGCCTGCCAGGCGGCCCTCGACGCGTTCGCCGTTGCCCTCGCGGGCCTCCATCGGGACGACCTGGCGCAGGTGGCCGAGGGTGTGCAGCCACAGCTCGAACTCCGACTCCAGGGTGCCGATCCGCTCGTCCGGCGGGATCTCGGCGGCCATCGCGCGCAGCAGGCTGGTCTTGCCGACGCCCTGGGTGCCGGTGATCATCACGTTCTTCCGGGCCCGGATCGCGGCGGCCAGGAACGCGGCCAAGGTGCTGTCCAGGGTGCCGAGTTCGACCATCTCGGGCAGCGTCGCCGAGGCCACCCGGTGGCGCCGGATCGCCACGTACGGGCGGGGCGTCACCTCGGTGAGCGCCTGGAGGCGCATGCCGCCCTCCAGGCGCAGCGCGAGGGTCGGGCTGGCGGTGGACAGGCTGCGCTCGCCGCCGCCGTGCTGGCGGGCCAGGTCCTGGAGCAGTTCGACGAGTTCGGCGTCGCTCTCGGCCACCGGCGGTACCTGGCGCAGGGGTTGGTGCACCCGGGAGACCCAGACGTCGTCGCAGCCGTTGATCAGGATGTTCTCGATCTCCGGGTCGTCCAGGTAGGGCTGGAGCCGCCCGGCCCGGAACAGCAGGTCGAAGACGGCCTCGGCGAGCGCGCGGTCCTGCTCCCGGGTGGGCGGGATGCCGTGGGTCTGCGCGTAGGCGTCGGACCAGCGGGCGACCGCCTCCTCGATCAGCGCGCGGCCGCGCTGGCGGCGGGTGGCGCGGTCCGGTTCGGCGCCCGAGGTGGCGGTCAACCGGGTGATCTGCTGGTGCAGTTCGGCCGCGACCTGGCGCTTCAGCTCGCGGGCCACCTGCGGGTCGACGGCCGGCCGGGTGGCGGCGCCGCGCAGGTCGAGCGAGGGCAGCTGGGAGGGCACGGCGGTGGGCGTGGCCGCGCCGCCCGGCTGGACGTACGGCGGCGGCGCGGGCTGCGGGGCGACGGGGCCCGGCCGGTAGGCCTGGGGCGGGGCGGCCGCCGACGTCTGCGTCTGGGCCTGTGTCGGGGCCTGGGCCTGGGCCGGGGTGGCCCAGGGCAGCGCGGCCGGGTCGGCCGCGGGGTGCTGGTGCAGGGGGCTACCGCGCACGGAGCACCTCCCCGGGGTTGTACGGCTGCGGACCGTTCGGGTGTGTCTGATCGGGTGTCACGGCGGGCTGCTGGAGCGGGTAGCGGCCGTCGTCCTCGGGCTCCGGGCGGACGTACGCGCCCTGCTGGTCGTACGGGGCCCCGCCCTGCTGGTCGTACGGGCCGAACCCGGCCTGCTGGTCGTACGGGCCGAACCCGCCCTGCTGGTCGTACGCGACGTAGCCGCCCTGTGGCCCGTACGGCGACTGCGGCTGCGACTGCTGCGGCTGCTGGACGTGTCCCGGGAACGGGGCCGGAGCGGCCGGTTGGGGGGCCAGCCCGGCCAGCGGCGCCACCGGGCCGGTGGTGATCACCGGCCCGACCGGCTGCGGCGGGGAGTACGAGGGCTGCTCCCCCTCCACCGGCCGGTACGCCGTCGGCGCGGCCGCCTGCGGGGTCGGCACCGGGGGCTGGACGTGCACCGCGGTCGGGGGCTGGGGCTGGGGCTCGGTCCGGGCCGCGGCGGTGAGCTGGGCCGGGACGGGCGCGGCGGTCGGCGCGAGCCGCTGGCGACGGCGGCGGACCAGCAGCTGCACCTCGTCCGCCGCCGAACGCGCCGTCCGCATCAGCTCCGAGCGGATGAACCGCCGGTCGGTGATGTCACCGCCGTCGGAGAGCACCCGGGCGGTGCGGGTGGCGTGCGGCAGCAGCCCCAGCACCGGCAGGCCGAACTCGCGCGACACCTCCGGCCCCGAGTACGGCCCCTCGGCGACCAGCAGCAGTCCGAGCGCGTCCACCCCGGTGCCGGCCGTGGCGAGGTCCTCGGCGAGCGCGGACAGCCGGGGCCTAGCCGAGCTCAGGCCGCGCAGCGTGGTGCGGACGGTCACCGCGACCACGTCCGCCCGGCGGGCCAGCACGGCGCTCACGCCGGTGGCGCCGGAGCGGCCGAGGTCCACGATGACGTCGTAGCCCTGCGGTTCGAGGCCGTGCAGCAGGTCGACGAGCGGCTCCCAGGTGTAGGCGAGGCCCGGGGCCTGGGTGGGGTCGGTCAGCCCGGGCAGCAGCAGCCGCTCGGCGGTGCCCTCGGGCGAGAGGTCGATCAGCTGCTCCCAGATGGTCGCGGCGAGCAGTCCGCGCCGGTCGGCGACGGCCAGATTGCGCAGCCCGTACACCGCGTCGACCCGGCCCTCCAGGGCGCCCGCGAGCACCGCGCCGCCGTCCGGGTCGGCCTCCACCAGCAGGACCCGCCGTCCGGGTTCCAGCGGCCAGGCCAGCAGCAGGGCCAGGGCAGCCGTGGTCGCGCCGGGCGCGCCCGGGCCGCCGGCCACCGCGATCACCGCCATCAGGCGCCACCCGCCCCGGTCGGGGGCACGGGGGCCGTGGCAGCGCCGGAGGCGGTTCCGGTCGCCGGGGCCGTCGGCGCGGCGCTGCCGCCGGTGCCCGCACCGGCGGTCCCGGTCGCGCCGCCCGCCGCGGCGGCGCGCGGGGCCAGCAGGACCTGGATCCGGCCGCCGGCCACCCACTGCGCCAGCCGGGGGCCGTCCGCCGCGCCGACGGCCACGTCGATCACCTGGCTGCCGTCGGTGTCCACCCGGCCGACCGTGATGACCGTCGCGGGCATCGAGTCGGCCTTGGTGTTGTCCGGGGTGTAGACCACGACGATCTGCAGCCCCGGCTGGAGCCGGGTGGCGGGCAGTTGGCTGTGCTTGGCCGAGACGCCGACCACGATCTGGCCGGGCTGCACCGCCAGGGTCTGCGCGACGTCGCCCCTGGTGAGCATCGCGCCGCGCTTGAGGTCGGTGGCGGCCCGCATGCCGACCGCCTTGTCCCGTTCGGTGGCGGACAGCGGCCGCAGCGCCGGATCGCCGGCGATCCGGGCCACCACCAGGTCGTCGTCGGTGATCACCTGCCCCCACGGGATGTCCCGGGCCAGCGCCAGCACGGCGACCCGCTGGCCGGTGCTGTTGTAGAGCACCGCGCCGCCCAGGCCGCCGGCGGCGATCAGCGCGACGGCCATCGCCAGCACCGCCGGGCGCCGCCGCCGGGCCCGCAGCGTCCGGCCGGGGACGTGCGGGGCGGCGCGCCCCTTGCCCTTGCCCGCACCGCTGCCCGGGGCCTCGCCCGGCCCCTGCCCCTGGTCCGGGACCGCCACGGACACCGCGGCCCCTGCGGGTGTGCCGGATCCCGGCGTCGCGAACGTACGGTTCTCCACCGGGTTCCGCCCTTCCCTCGTGCTCGTTCCGGATCGTCGGTACTGGGTTCTCGGTGCTCGGGTCGTCACCGCTCGGGCCGCCGGTGCCCGGGCTTCGGTGCCCGGGCTCCGGTGCCGTGGTCGCGTGCGGCCGGCCGCCGGCGCCCCGCGGCCGGGCCGCGGGGCATCGGACGTCCGCCGCCGCCGGGTCAGTTGAGGACCTGCACCTCGGCGACCTTGAGCGTGAAGTTCGAGGACTGCGGCATCTTGACGTCGAAGGTCTTCGCGTTCGGCCCCGTGACCACGACCTCGCCCACCCAGTTCGCCGTCACCGTGCCGTCGAAGACGCCGCTCTTCCTGGTGCCCGAGCCCACGGCGAACTCGTAGCCGCAGTCCGGGGACTTGGCGGCGCCGTACTTGGGGTCGTACGGCGTCCCGGCCTTGTCGCAGGTCACGGAGACGCCGCTGTCGAAGACCCAGGTCACGCCCCTCAGCACCGGTGTGACGGTGACCGAGGCGCCCGGGACGGACAGCGTCTTGGGCGCGGGCGCCGCCACGCCGTCCAGCCAGAGCCAGACCGGTGCCTTCACCACCGCCGTGCCCTTGGGCGCGACGCCCGCCGTCGGCTTCGGGAAGCGCATCTCGTGGGCGAAGCCGAAGCCGACGTCCACCAGGTTCAGCGCCGGCGGCCCGGCCGGCGAGGTGGCCTCGAAGACGATCTCGGCGCCGTCCTGGCCGCCGCCCGTCTGCGGGCAGACCTTCGAGTAGAGCGCGCCCTCGGACGGCTTGTGGCCCTGCCACGCCGGGTCGCCCTCGGGGGGCGGGTTGTCCAGCGGGCGGAAGTAGCATCCGACGCCGCTGTTGAACCAGCCGCGCTCCGGGTCGTGGCAGGGCCACTGCTGGTCGTGGTAGCTGCACAGCAGCGGCCCGTCGCTCGTACCGCCCCCGCCGCCACCGCCGGGCTGCGACGGTCCGGGCTTCGGTTTCGTGCCACCGGTGTTGACCCCGGAGCAGATCACGTCCGGGTAACACTGTTCGGCACCTCCGCCCGGCGGTTCGTCCGCCGCCGCCGACACCGCCGAGGCCAACAGCAACCCGGCGGACAACGGCGCGAGGATCGCGAATCGCCGGGCCGGTTTACGCGTGTTCAGCATGCCCGGTCCACCTCCCGCTTGAAGTCGTAGATCAGCCAACGTGCTTGGAACCAGCGCAGGGACGCGGTCGCGACGTAGCGGTTCAGTCGGTCGCCCGGATCCTTTGCCACCTGGGTGACGGCGTCGACGCGGTGCCATCCCGACACGTCGACGCAGTCCTCGATCGCGGCGGTCTGCGGATCGGCTTTCAGGTCAATGGCCTTGACCACCGCCGAATTGCGCGGCGTTCCGGTCATCACCAGTTTGGCGTCGCGAAGTTGGCGGAGACTGACCAGGGTGTCGGTAAGGGCCCGCCCGGAAGAGTACGTCTCCAGAGCGAATCCGTCCGAATCCGACCGCCCGAATGCCTCGGTCTGGGCCTGCCACCAGTCCTGATACGTCTTCAGGGCCAGCCGACCCATGGCACCTTCCGGCCCGTCCATCGGCGCGATCGAGGTGTTTACCGAACCACCCGAAGGAGGTACCGGATCCACTCCCGCGACACTGGGCGCAGCCGTTCCGAGCCGATCGACGGAACCACCGGCACCGCCGCTCGCACAGGCTCCGAGGAGCAACACCAGAACCACCCCACCGACCCCAACCGCCCCAGGGCGCAACACATTTCCGCGCTGCCGCATCGCCCCACCTCGTCGCGACCGACCGATTCGTGATCCGTGGCCGCCGGAAGAATTCCGCCGTCCCGCAGGTGTTTCCGCTGGGGATCGATTCTTCGCCAACCCACCCCATCACGGCAACACCTCAGGCCACCTGACCTTACGCGGAAGGCGGTTCCGTCGGGGCACTTTCCCGCCACAGAACGGCCAACAGTTCTTCGGAAAGCGACAATCCGGCCAATGCGCCCCGAACCGCGGCCCGATTGCGCATCAACAGGCGCCCGCCCTGCGGCGGAACGAGCAGGCGCGCGCCCGGCGCACCCGAACCACCCGGTGCTTCGCCCCCGTCGAGCAGCGCGGCGACGGACGGCTGGAGATCCAGCGGGGCGACGGCCGCCGGGGCGCCCGGGACACCCTGCCGCAGCACGGTGGTCAGGGCATGGCTGAACGAGCCCTCACCACCCGGCAGTACGGCGTCCCGGCCGCGTCTGCCCGGGGTGTACCGGCCGACCCGGCCCCACAGCGGGACACGCGGGTAGGCCAGCAGTTCGCCCGCGCCGTCCTCGCCGCCGCCGCGCTCCAACGCCGCCCAGGTGTCCCGGTCGGCCACTGCGTCGACCAGCAGCAGGGCCTCCTCGTGGCCACCGTGCACCATCGCGCTGACCACCCAGTCCCAGGCCAGGCCGCGCCGGTAGGCGTTGTCGGCGGTGCTGCCGCCGGTCACCAGGGCGAGCCGCCGCCCGCGCGGATCGACCGCCAACTGGCCGACCAGGCAGACCACCAGCCACCGGCCCGGGTGCTGGGCGGCCTCCCGGACGGCGGTGAGCATCGCGTTGGCGTCCGCGTCCGGCGCCACCTCGGTGACCCGGCAGCCGGCCGCGCCGACGTCGAAGCACATCCCGGGCAGCACCCGCGCGAGCAACCGGGCGCCGTCCGGCGCCAGCGCCGAGCCCCCGAAGCCCCGATCGGGCCCGCCGTTCGCCCCGATCACCACCAGGTCGACCCCGCCCGCCATCCGCACGCCCCCTCCCATGCCGGCCCCGGCGCACCCGGGACCGCCCGCCGCGCCCGCCGCTGCCGTGGTGCGCAGGGGCGCGTACCGTACCGCCGCCGGGCAGGCTACCGCCCCGGGCGGCCGCCGACGGGGCTCCCGGCCCGTCCGCTCAGGGACCATGGGCCCTATCGGCGCGCGCGCCGACCGGAGGACGATCGGACGCATGGAGCGTGAGGACCGTGTGGAGACCCTGAGCGAGGCCGAGTGCCTGCGGCTGCTCAGCACCGTGCCCGTCGGGCGCGTGGTGTACACCGAGCACGCGCTGCCGGCCGTGCTACCGGTCTCCTTCGAGGTCCTGGACGGGCGGTTGGTGCTCGCCGTGCGCCGGGGAAGTGCCACCGCGCGCGGGCTTGACGGCACCGTGGTGGCCTTCCAGGCGGACCTGCTGGACCCGGTCACCCGGACCGGCTGGAGCGTGCTGGTCCACGGCCGGGCGGACGTGGTGCGCGAGCCCGAGCAGGTGCGGCGGGTGCTGCGGTCCGGCCTGCGGCCGTGGGTGGGGGACCCGGAGCCGCTGTTCGTCGCGCTGGTGCCGGAACTGGTCAGCGGCCGGCGACTGTTCCCGACCGGGCAGGACGCGCTGGGGCGCGGGGCGCTGCGGTCCTGAAACACCCACAGGGCCGCCGCGCCCTCGGGTTCCTGTGTTCCCGGGTTCCTGTGTTCCCGGGTTCCGGTGTTCCCGGTTCCGCACCGCTGACAGATACCGGCGGGTACGCATACGCTTCCGGCGTCCTGACCCCTCCCCCAGGAGCGCACCGTGACGAGCTTCGCCTCCCTCGCCGATCTGACCGCCGCCGTCGGCACCGAACTGGGCACCAGCGAGTGGCACACCATCGGGCAGCGGCAGATCGACCTGTTCGCCGAGGCGACCGGCGACCACCAGTGGATCCACGTGGACCCGGAGCGGGCCAAGGAGAGCCAGTTCGGCTCGACCATCGCGCACGGCTACCTGACCCAGTCGATGATCCCGGTGCTGGCGAAGGAGTGCTACGGCGTCGAGGGCGTGCGCATGGCGCTGAACTACGGCTCGGAGAAGGTGCGCTTCCCGGCGCCGGTGCCGGTGGGCACCGCGATCCGGGCCACCGCCGAACTGGTCTCGGCCACCGAGGTGCCGGGCGGGGTCCAGGCGGTGGTGCGGTTCACGATCACCAGCGCGGAGAGCGCCAAGCCGCACTGCGTCGCGGAGACGATCACCCGCTTCTACGCGTAGCGGCACCGGGCGGCTCCACGCGGAGCGGCGCCGGGCGGTGGCCCTGGGCGCGCGACCGGGCGGGGTACGCCGATTGGCCCGCGCGGGGCCGCTCACCAGGTCCGGACGGCCCATGACGAGTAATCTCCGACGAGATGGTTGTCGTATCGCAGCGGCCCCACCAGTCGCCCGGATACCCGCCCCGGCATGCCCGGTAGCCGTGACCGTCCTTGGAGGAGCCTTGCCCCGCCCCGCCCCCTGGTTCTCCCGCCTCGCCGGTCTGTCCTCGCAGTTCATCACCCCGCCGACCAACAGCCCGACCACCAGCCCGGCCCTCGGCCCGACCGCGAACCGCACCGGGTCGGGCCTGGCCCGACTGCCCCGCGCGGCCTGGCACCTGGTCCGGGCCGAGGCCTTCGGTGCCGAACCCCGGGGCGAACGGCTGGCCCGGATCCACCGCTCCCCGCAGTTCGCCGACGGCGCCTTCCGCAACCCGCTGCCCACCCGCCGCCTGGTCTACGAGCGCAGCCCGCTGGAGATCACCCGCGCCCAACTGACCGGGGACAAGACCCGCCGGGCACCGACCGCCGCCGTACCCGTGCACCGGCTGCTCCCGGTCGACCTCGCCCTGCCGCCGGACTCCGGACTGCGACTCACCTGGCTCGGCCACGCCACAGTGCTCGCCGAGATCGGCGGGCGGCGGGTCCTGATCGACCCGGTGTGGGGCGAGCGCTGCTCGCCGTTCGCCTGGACGGGGCCCAAACGGCTGCACCCGATGCCGCTGCCGCTGTCCGAACTCGGGCCGGTGGACGTGGTGGTGATCTCCCACGACCACTACGACCACCTCGACATGGCCACCATCCGCGCGCTGATCGGGACGGACGCGGTGTTCGCCGTCCCGCTCGGCGTCGGCGCGCACCTGGAGCGCTGGGGAGTACCGACCCGGCGGATCGCCGAACTCGACTGGTGGGAGTCGGCCGAGATCGCCGGGCTCACCCTCACCGCCACCCCGGCCCGGCACTACTGCAGCCGCGGCCCGCGCACCAGCGCGCTGTTCCTCTGGGCGTCCTGGGTGGTGGCCGGCGGCGGGCACCGGATCTTCCACAGCGGGGACACCGGCTACTTCCCGGGCTTCGCCGAGATCGGCCGCCGGCTCGGGCCGTTCGACGCGACGCTGATGCAGGTCGGCGCGTACAGCGACTTCTGGCCCGAGGTGCACATGACGCCCGAGGAGGGCGTCCGGGCCCACCTGGACCTCGGCGGCGATCTGCTGCTGCCGATCCACTGGTGCACCTTCAACCTGGCGACGCACCCCTGGGAAGAGCCCGCCGAACGGGTGGTCGCGGCTGCCCAGGCGCTCGGCGCCCGGCTGGCGGTGCCCCGGCCCGGCAAGCCCTTCGAACCGGTCGACCCGCCCGCGCTGCGGCTGTGGTGGCGCGCGGTCGCGGCCACGCCTCGCGGCATCGAGCCGCTGGTCCGGGACCGCAGCGCGGTGCCGGTCCGGGACCGGGCGACGGATTTCAGCGAACAGATTTCAAAATCTGTTCGCTGAAATCTGTTATCTGTTTGCTGTTACCTGTTCGCCCACTTGTCCGCAGCCACCTGTTCGCTGCCACCTGCGGGACGGGGCGGCGGACGGAAGTCCCGCCCACCGCCTGGGCCCAGGACCAACCGCGGCGTCACCCCGCCAGGACGTCCCGCAGTGCGCGGGCCTCCTTGACCAGCCGGCTCGACCCGCCCTGCTCCGCCGCCGCCGTCACCTCGGCCACCGGCCCCCGGGCGCCGGTGCGCCGGGCGCAGTCCGCCGCGAGGGCGAGCAGGTCGCCGAGGCCCCGGGCGGGCGCGCCCTCGCCGCCCAGCAGGGTCGGCAGCGCGGGCCCGAGCACCGACCAGACCGTGCCGTAGGCGCCCGTCCCGGCGGCCAGGGTGAGCGCCGCCGCGAGCCGGTTGGGCTTCACCGCGCCGCAGTCGACCAGCGCGCCGAGTTCGCGGCCGAGCTGCGCGCCGTCCAGCTCGCCGCGGGCGGCGAGCACCAGCAGGGCGTCGACGGCCGCCGTCCGGTCCTCGGTGTGCCGGGCGCCCAGGCCGTAGGCCAGCGCCAGGTGCAGGGCGAGCCCGGCCGGGCCGCCGGCCTCGGCGAGGGCGGGCAGCAGCCGGCCCGCGCCGCGCTCGTCCCGGTCGGCGCCGGCGGCGAAGTGGTCGAGCCACCGGGCCGCCAGTTCCTCCCGGTGCCAGGGGAGCATCGCGGCCCAGTGCGCCGTGGGCCGCCACGTCCAGTCGCCCACCTTGCGGGCCCGGGCCACGCTCGGCTCGGTGCCCTCCAGCAGCGCCCGGAACTCGGGGGCGAGCCGCTCGCCGTCCGGGCCCTTCGGGCCGGCTCCGATGCCGGGTTGGGCGACGGCCACCCGCCGGACGTCCTCCCACCAGCGGTCCGCGTACTGGTGGCCGTGCTTCGAGCCCCGGCCGGGGGCGAACAGCACCCGCTCGGACGGCTGGTCGGGCAGGCCGCCGGTGCGCAGCCACTGGGCGGCCCACCGCCCGGACGGCGAGGTGAGCGCCTCGGCGGCGCGCAGCACCCCGGCGTCGGCGCGGGGGCCGACCCGCAGCAGGGCCGCACACAGGTCGGCCCGGCCGGGGGTGACGCCCGCCGCCTGGTACCCGGCGAGGCGTTCGACCAGCGTGCCGGGGTCGATCGCGCCGGTGGTGTCGGTCGGGATGGCCAGCAGGTAGGGCGGCCGGTTCGCGGTCACCTGCCAGGCGGCCTCCTCCAGCCGGGCGGCGAGGGCGGTGCCCTGCGCGGTGTTGTTCTGGCCGCGCAGCGGGGACCGGCCCTTGCCGCCGAGGAAGTCCCAGAACCGGTGCGGCGGCGTCTCGCCGGCCACCGCGGCCACGACGTGGAGGACGTCCCGGGGCGAGCAGTCGCGCCAGCGGTCGACGCCGCTCCACGGGTGGACCCGCCGGACCGGCTCCAGTGCCTCGGCGAGCGCCGCCCGGTCCTGGTGGGCCTGGCGGACCAGGCCGTCCAGCACGCGCTCGAAGACCGTCGGCTCCGGCTCGTCGGCGGCGAGCAGGGCGGACAGCTCCTGCGCGAGTTCGGCCGCCGAGGCGATCGGCGGGCCGAGCGGGAGGGGCTGGGGGGCGGGCGGGAGGAGTTCGTTCCACCCGGTGTCCGGGTCGTCGTCGCCGTCGCCACCGACCGGCGCGCCGAACAGTTCGCCGGCGCGCCGGTGGTGGGCGGGGTTCAGCACCTCGGCGGCGAGCCGCAGTTCGGGCAGGAGGGCCTCCCCGGCCGCGCGCAGGTGCCGGGCCACCACGTTCAACGCCCGCTCCTGGACGGCCTGGTCCGGGTGCCCGAACGCCTCGGCGGCCGCGAGCACCACCGGCCCGGACCGCCCGGGCTCGCGCCGGGCCGCCCGCTCCAGCCAGCCGAGTTGGGCGCGGACGAGCTTCTTCTCGGCCCGGAACAGCACCACCGCGGAGGACTCGACCAGCACCTCGGGTTCGATCAGCCCGGCCTCGTCCAGCCCGGCGAGCACCTCCTGGGCGTGCCCGGCGACCACCGACAGCCCGTCCAGCAGCGGCAGCACGTCCCGTACCCGGGCGGCGTACTCCTGCGGGGTCGGGGCGAGGGCCCTCAGCACGTCGAGGAAGAAGCGCTGGTCGGCCGGCTTGCCGCCGCGCAGCAGCCGGGCCAGGCAGCGGTCGATCAGGTCGGCCCGGTCGAGGTCGCCGGCGGCGGCGAGTTCGGCGATCGCCTCCGTAAAGGCGTCCCCGGGGCGGGGGCTGAACCGCAAGGACACCGCGCCACCGATGTCGGCGAGTTCGAACACCCGGGGCAGCAGCAGCGGGGTGAACGCGTCGGCCCGCAGCAGCTCGACCAGGGTGGGCCGTGCGCCGCTGCCCCGGCGCTGGCGTTCCATCCACTCGCGGACGAAGGGCTCGCTCTGCGGCACCGCGCAGCCGGTGCGGCGCACCACGGCCTCGATCACCGGGTACAGCGCCCAGCCCCAGCTCGGCGCCGGCCGGGCGGCGAGCCGGGTGGCCACCTCGATCTGCCACTCCACCGGCTGCGCCGCGACGAGTTGGCCCACCGCCGGGTGGCGGGCCCAGCCGAGCGAGGTGAAGTCGCGGGCGCCGAGCCAGGTGGCGGCCCCGGCCGGGCCGGCGTGGCAGCCGGCGCCGGCCAGCAGCAGGGCGCCCCTGGTGGCGAGCGCCTCCTTCGACCACTCGTCGCGCAGTTCCTTGCGCAGCGCCTTCAACGCGAGCAGGCAGTCCCGGCGCTGCGCCTGGTCCAGCGCGGCGACCAGCGCCGGTATCTGCGGCATCCGTCCGCCCCGGACGGCGGCGAGCAGGTCCTCGACCGCCGCCTCGCCCCGCACCGCCTCCGGCATCGGCGCCACCGCCGTCGCGCCCCGCACCGCCTCCGACCCCCCTGCCGCCGCGCTCATGCCTGGACCCCCTTATCCGTCGTCGGAACCGCCGGGACCGCCGGGACCGCCGGGACCGCCGGAACCTGTTCCCCGTCCGCCCGTTGGGCCGCCTCCCGCACCATCGCGACCGCCAGCGCGTGCTTGCACGGACCGCGCCCGCCACGGTACTTGGCCCACCAGAGGCAGGTGCAGCCGAGGCGCCCCGCCTCGTCCGTACGCACCCGCTGGATGTGGTCGTCCACCGTGACGACGGCCGTCGTGCCGCCCGGCTCCAGCCGCACCGCGCCCGCCGCGACCAGGGCCTGGGCGGCACGCAGCCGCGGGTTGGCGGCCTCGGCCCGCCCGGCGTCGTACGGGAGCTGGCGGTGGAAGTAGGCGGCCTCGGCGGTGTCGTAGCCGATCTGCCCGGCGGTGCCGAGCCGGGTGAGCGCGGCGCGGACCCGCTCGTGGCTGAGCCCGGACTGCTCGGCGAGGTCGGCGACCTCGATCCGCGGCTCCCAGGCGAGCAGTACCGCGACGAGGTCGGCGTCCTGCTCGGCGGTGCCGGTGGCGAGCGCGCCGAGCACCCCGCCCTCGCCGGAGAAGCCCCGGGAGGCGTCGGGCGAGAGGGTCAGGGTGAGCCGCATGCCGGGCAGGACCACTTCCCACGCCGAGGCGGCCGGGCCGGTGGCGGCGACCGGGCCGTACACCCGCAGGGCGAGCGCGTGCCGCAGCACCCGCTGGAGCGCCACCAGCCGGTCGGGCCCGGGCAGGCAGACGGCGCCGGGCACCGGCCGGGTGGTGGGCCGCAGCGTCCGCCCGGCCGGGACGACCCAGGCGGTGCTGGAGCGGCCGCCGCGCGGCAGCGAGCGCAGGAAGCGGACCGCCTCGGCGGCGGGCAGTTCGGCGCGCAGGTCGAAGCCGGCGGCGACGACCTGGGTCTCGGCGAAGCCGCGCAGCCAGCGCTGCGGCAGCGGCACCTTCTTCTCGACCAGCGGCCCGTCGAAGCTGGTGACCTCCAGCGCGTCCGGCCCGACCGCGAGGTGCAGCGGGTCGCTCGGGCCGATCCTGGTCAGGGCCTCCCGCAGCGGGTTGTTGACGTCCACGTTGGTGGTGCCGTGGCCGATCTCGTCGCCGTCGAGGCCGGCCTGGAGCACGTCGAGCCGGGCGTAGACGCCGCAGCAGCCGGAGAACGACTCGAAGCGCAGCCGGTCCCCGTTGGCGGTGACCACCGGGTCGAGCGAGGAGCGCAGCTGCGGCTGGTAGTACCGCGCGGCGGCGACGTCCGCGACGGCGAGCAGCGCGGCGGCGGCCGGCGCCGGGTCGGCCAGGAAGCCCGCGAAGAAGCGCGGGTTGGCCGCCTCCCCGAGCGGGGTGGCGCCGCCGGAGGTGGCCAGGTCGAGGTGCCGGCCGTCGGCGCCGTCGAGGACGGCGGACGGGCGCAGATAGGCGTACGCGTGTGCGGATTGCGTCATGTCGAACACGCTAGGTGAGGGCACTGACAATCCGTCGGGCCGCGACCGCACTGGAACAGGTTCTACCGGGCTCCGGAGCCCCGGGGCGTTACCCAGGTCACACCGCGGCGCGGCGGGATTCTGCCACTATGGGCCCGTGACCGACCTGACAGAACAGGAAATCCGGGCCGACCGCCCGGCCGGCTCGTTCGCCGGACTGCTGGAGCTGGAACGACTGGACGAGAACACGTTCCGGGGCCGCTGCCACGCCGGGGCGCCGATGCGCGCGTTCGGCGGGCAGGTCGCCGCGCAGGCGCTCACCGCCGCCGGCCGCACCTGCGAGGGCCCGCGCGCGGTGCACTCGCTGCACGGCTACTTCCTGCTGCCCGGCGACCCGTCCCAGCCGATCCGCTACGAGGTCGAACGGGTCCGCGAGGGCGTCTCCTACACCACCCGCCGGGTGACGGCGGTGCAGAACCAGAACGCGATCTTCACCCTCTCCGCCTCCTTCAAGCGCCCCGAGACCGCCACCGACCGCCACCGCACGATGCCGCCGCTGCCCGGGCCGGAGACCCTGCCGGACGCCTTCTCGCTCTGGGATCCGGCCCTGCGCGCGGCGATCACCGGCACCGGCGGCTTCCGCGACCTCGAACTGCGCTTCGTCCCGCCGGACGCGCCGGGCGTGCCGGCGTCCGTGCCGGGGATGCCGCAGCAGTTCGTCTGGCTGCGCATCGCCTCCCCGCTGCCCGAGGGCGACCCGCTCCTGCACGTCTGCGCGCTCACCTACCTGTCCGACCTCACGCTGGCCTCCACCGCCGGCCTGCACGAGCAGCCGAACTTCTTCCAGCGCACCGAGCCGCCCCGGCTGCTGATCGCCTCGCTCGACCACGCGATGTGGTTCCACCGCCCGTTCCGGGCCGACGAGTGGCTGCTGTTCGCCCAGCGCAGCCCGTCCTCCTCGGACGGCCGGGGGCTGTCGCTCGGCGAGTTCTACGACCGGGACGGGCGGCTGGTCGCCTCCGCCGTGCAGGAGTCGCTGATCCGCCGACTGCGCTGATCCACCGACTGCGCCGACCCGGGACAGAACGGGACGGCGCGGGACGGGCCCGGCGACGGTGACCGCACGGCGAACGCAAGGGGGCCGGTCGGCGTCATACTCCTGAGCGGCCCCGGCCCGTATCATGGTGCGGGTGACCAAGGTTGACCTGTCACCACGGCCGGTGGAGGCGATGTCTCCGCGTCAGCTCGAACGCCGCGGAAGCCTGATCGCGGCCGCGCTCGCCCTGGTGAACGAGATCGGCGTCGAACGGCTGCAGATGAAACAGGTCTGCGAGCGGTCCGGAGTCGCCCTGGGGACGGCGTACCGCTACTTCTCCTCCAAGGACCACCTGCTGGCGGCGGCGATCGCCGAGTGGCACCGCCTGCTGCTGGCCGACCTGGTGGCGGAACTGCGCGGTCCGCGCGCCGGGCTGGGGGCCACCGACCGGGCGGTCCGCTTCGTCCGCGGCGGGATGCGGGCCTACCAGCGCCAGCCCGAGCTGGCCCGGCTGCGGGTGTCCGTCGCCGCCTCCACCGATCCGTTCGCCAGCGAGACCCTGCAGGGCATGGCCCGGGCCGACAGCACCGCCCTCCAGGCGGTGACGGCCGAGGTGCCGGCCGCCGCCAGCGACCTGGTGCGGCACATCGTCGCCCACGCCTGGCAGGGCGAGCTGACCGCCTGGGTGACCGGCCGCACCACCCTCGGCGACGCCCGGCGGCGGCTGGAGGACGTGGTGCGGCTGGTGCTGAACCCGTACGAGACGCCGTACCCGGCGCCGTACGAGGTCCCGTCCGGCACCCACCGGCCCTGACCCCGTCCGACGCGACAGCCGGCCCAACTCCCCGGCGCCGGACGGCTTCCGCCCGTGGTTCCGGCTCGCCGCGCACGCCCCGGCCCATGAGCACCCGGCCTGACGGGACGTAAGTCCCCACCCACCGCCTCCCCGGCGCGCCCTCCCGCCCCTCGCGGCACGAACTGGACATAGTGCGACATGCAGCTTTAATCCGCCGATGTCGCCGAAGCCCACGTCCGCCCCCGAGGTAGGAGAGTCCACCCGATGAGCAGCCAGCCGCCGCAGCCCGACCAACGCGCGGAGGAGCCCGACGAACCCGCCGCGACCCTGCCCGCCGACCGGGCGGTGTTCGGGATCAGCGCCGCCCTGGTGCTGGCCGTGGTCGCCTGGGGCGTGTTCGCCGAGGACTCGCTCGGCCGGACCTCCAGCAGCGCGCTCGGCTGGGTCCTGCACAACTTCGGCTGGCTGTTCGTGGTCGCCGCCGACGTCTTCCTCGTCCTCACCGTGCTGCTCGCCTTCAGCCGCTTCGGTCGCATCCGGCTCGGCCGCGACGACGACGAACCCGAGTTCTCCACCCTCGCCTGGGTCGCCATGATGTTCAGCGCCGGAATGGGCATCGGCCTGATGTTCTACGGCGTCGGCGAGCCGCTCCAACTGTTCGCCACCCCGCAACCCGGCTCCGGCCTGGAACCGCAGAGCGCGGCCGCCGCCCAGCAGGCCCTGGAGTTCTCGCTGTTCCACTGGACCCTGCACCCGTGGGCGATCTACGCCGTCGGCGGCCTCGCCCTCGCCTACACCACCTTCCGCAAGGGCCGCGGCAACCGCATCTCCGCCGCCTTCGTCCCGCTCATCGGCCAGCGCGGCGCCGACGGCTGGCCCGGGCGCGCGATCGACCTGCTGGCCGTCTTCGCCACCGTCTTCGGCTCCGCCACCAGCCTGGGCCTCGGCGCGCTCCAGGTCGCCGACGGCCTCGGCTACATCACCTCCGTGCGCAACACCCAGAACGCCCAGCTGATCATCATCGGCTCGCTGACCGCCGCCTTCGTGCTCTCCGCCTTCTCCGGCGTCCACAAGGGCGTCAAGTGGCTCTCCACCGCGAACGTCGTCCTGGCCTCGCTGATCATGCTCTTCGTCTTCGTGTTCGGCCCGACGGTGTTCACGCTGGACGCGATCCCCTCCACCGTCGGCGGCTACCTCTCCGACCTGCTCGGCATGTCCACCCAGACCGGGGCCTTCACCGACGAGAGCTGGCTCGGCTCCTGGACGATCTTCTACTGGGCCTGGTGGCTCTCCTGGGCCCCCTTCGTCGGCACCTTCATCGCCCGCATCTCCCGCGGCCGCACCATCCGGCAGTTCCTGATCGGCGTCCTGCTGGTCCCCAGCGGGGCCACCGTGATCTGGTTCTGCGTGATGGGCGGCACCGCGATCCGGCTGGTCTCCACCGGCGCGGCCGACCTGGTCGCGACCATCCCGAAGGGCGCGGAGGCCTCGCTGTTCGAGATGCTGCGCGCGCTGCCGCTCGGCTCCGCCACCAGCGTCGTCGCCGTGCTGCTGGTGATGACCTTCTTCATCACCAGCGCCGACTCCGCCTCCCTCGTCCTCGGCTCGCTCTCCAGCCGCGGCTCGCTGCACCCGCGCACCTGGCTCGTGGTCGTCTGGGGCGTGCTGATGGGCGGGGTCGCCGCCGCCCTGCTGCTGGCCGGCGGGCTCACCGCGCTGCAGAACGCGACGATCCTGGTCGCGCTGCCGTTCGTGGTCGTGATGCTGCTGCTCTGCGTGTCCCTGGTGAAGGAGCTCCGCGAGGACCCGGCGGCCGGCCCGTCCCGCCTGCACCCCGTGCACGGCCTGCGCGACGCCGTCCGGGTCGCCGTCGGCGAGGCCCTCGCCGAACGCACACCACGCCGCTGACCAGCGCGTACGCCCCACCCGTGCAGGTGGGGCGTACGCGGCCAACCGACGCCCAACCCCCGCCCGGACTTCACCCGCGCGTACCGACCGTTCACACCACCCTGGGACCCTCCCTGTCATGAACGCCAGCCCTCAGGCGCCCTACCAGGAACCGCGCTTCCCGCTCCCCCGGCGCCACCGCCGCCTCCTCGCCGCCACCGCCGTCCTCGCCTCCATCGCCCTCGGCACCTTCGGCGTCGGCGCCACCGTCGAGACCGTCCAGCACGACACCATCGCCGCCACCACGGCCACCGCGAGGAAGTGACCCGCGAGAAAGCGACCGGCGAGAAGGAAACCGACAGGCCGTCCGATCCACCCCCTCAGCACCGCCGTCCGCCCCCGGACGCGGTGCTTCCGCCTTTCCGGCGACGGCGGAGCGGGGCAGCGGAGCGGAGCGGGGCAGCGGAGCGGAGCGGAGCGCGACGGCGCAGCGGGGCGGCGGACCGGCCTCAGG
Source organism: Kitasatospora sp. NPDC058478 (assembly GCF_042720345.1). NCBI lineage: Bacteria > Bacillati > Actinomycetota > Actinomycetes > Kitasatosporales > Streptomycetaceae > Kitasatospora > Kitasatospora sp. NPDC058478. The sequence continues at coordinate 50,362 of NZ_JBHXML010000005.1, forward strand.
CGCGCCGCTGCTCCCGGGCCCCGGCCGGCGCGGGGCGGGAGTGGCGGCCGGTGCCGGGGACGGGGTGGAGGTCCGGGGCCGGGGCGTAGCGGGCGGCGGGCGGGCGCAGGAGCCAGCCCGGGGGGCGGCTGCCGCGGGGGGTGGGGGTGATCAGGCCGAGGTTGTGGAGCAGGTCGAGGGCGTCGCGGCGCAGCGCGGTGCGGTCGGCGAGGTAGTCGCGGCGCCAGCGGGCCGGGAGGCCGTACTCGTCGGCGATGTCGCCGAGGACGCCGTCTATCAGCGCGTCGGGGATCGGGACGTCGCCGCCGGTGGTGGTCTCGCCGGGCAGCGGGCGGACTTCCTCGACCAGGCGTTCGAGCAGCAGCAGGGCGGCCTGGGGCAGGGGGCCGGCGCCGGGGAAGACGAGGTCGGTGAGCTCGTCGGCCGGGTCGAGCAGGGCGACGCCCTCGGTCCGCAGCTCGGTCTCCAGGCCGAGGAAGTCGGCGAGCGCGGCCGGGCCGCTCAGCCGGTGCTCGTGCAGCCAGGCGCGCCGGTCCTCGGGGAGGTCGGCGTCGAGGACGGCGGGGGTCTCGGCGAGCAGGCGGCGCACGGCGGTGGCGGGTTCGGCGTCGGCGGCGCGGCGGATCAGGTCGGCGGCGTCGTCGGCGAGGGCGGGCGGGCCGGCCGGGACGGCGCGGGCGAGTTCGCGGTCGACGGTCAGTACGGCGGCCCGGGCGGCCGGGTCTGCCGGGTCTGCCCCGCCGGCCGGCAGGTCGCCGAGGACCTGCCAGTCGGCGAGCGCGGCGAGGGCCATCGCGCGGTCGGCCGGGCCGGCGGCGAGGCCCGGCGCCGCGGCGCGCATGGCGTCGAGCAGCCGCCCGTACGGCAGTTGCTCGGGGGCGTCGACCAACAGGGCGAGGGCAAGGGCGAGTTGGGCGTAACCGGCGGGGGTGAACGGGGCGCCGGTCGCGGGGTGTTCGAGGCGGCGGGCGGCGCCGGGGCCGAGGCCGGCCTTGCAGAGCCGGGCGTGCCAGGGGCCGACGACGAGCCGGTAGCCGAGCAGGGCGTCGAAGCGTTCGACGAGCCAGTCGCGGTGACGGCGGATCAGCGGGAAGCCGTCGGCGTGCGGGCCGGACGCGGTGACCAGCGGGTGGGCGAGCAGCAGCCGGGCAGCGATCCGGCGCTCGGCAGCGGGCAGATCGACGGCGGGCAGGGCCGGGGCCGAGACGTCCGCGGCGGGAAGAACCGGGGCGGGGGCCGGTATCGGAAGGTCCTGGCCGGAGCGATCCTGCGCGCCCGGCACCGGGCGGGTGCGCTCGGGCTTGCGGTGCCTTCCGGGCCTGCCCGGCTTGGCGCCTGACCGGACGACGGGCAGTGCGGAGGCGTCCCGCCGGGCACGGCGCAGACCGCCGACGGGGCGGGGCTCCCGGGAGCGCGGGGTGGCGGTGGCGTGCGCGGTGGGGCCGTGCCACCAGCTGACGTCGGCGTCGGGCGCCGCTTCGGCGGGGGCGCCGAGATGGCGGGCCGGGTAGAGGCCGAAGGAGGCGGCGCACAGGTCGTCGGCGGTGCCGGGGGTGGCGGCGGCGAACCAGTGGGCGAGCCGGAGCAGGCCCGGGTCGGACGAGAGCGCGGAAGCGGCGCCCGGCTCGGGGGCGGGCCTGGTCGGCGCGGCGTCAGCACGGGGGCCGGACACGGCTTCGGGCGCCGCCCCGGCTGCGGGTTCGCGTACGGCGAGGAGGGCGTCGGTGGCCCTCCGCCCCGTCCCGCCCGTGCGCCCGTCCGGCCTGCCGGTGGCCACCCGGGTGGCGCCGACCGCGTACTCCTGCTGCTCCATGTCGGGGACCAGACTAGACGGTGGCCGGGTCACCCGGTGGCAGCAACCGGCCGTGCGCCGAAGTGACCGACCTCCCTCCGCTATGCCACCCACCGGACCGCACCCGGCGCCGCGCCGTCACCCGCCCCGCGCCGCCCGGGTTACGCACCGGTAACCCGCTCTTCCGCCGCACCGACGGGTCGCCTAGGGTTCGTCCCACTCCCCCACCGCCCGACCCCGGAGGTCAGCAGCCGCATGAGCATCCGTACGACCACCCGTGCCGTCCTCGGCGGCCGCCTGCGCTCGGCCGCCGGTCTGCTCGGCGGCTTCGCGGCCGCCTCGGCGACGCACCTGGGCGCGATCGCCTCCGGCGCGTCCGTGCTGCAGAACGCCACCAAGCCGGCCCTGATGCCGCTGCTGGCCGCGCACAGCGTCGCCGCGGCCGCCGGCGCCGGGCGGCGGGCACCGAAGCCGCTGGCCCCGGCGCTGCTGCTGAGCGCGGGCGGGGACGTGCTGCTCCAGCTGAAGAACGACACCGCGTTCCTGGCCGGGATGGGCTCGTTCGCGGCGGCGCACGTCTGCTACGTGACGATGTTCGTCCGGCGCGGGGCGCTGACCGACCGTCGGCGGGCCCTGGTGGTGGCGGCCGCGTACGCAACCGCCTGGGCGGCCATGGTCGGGCAGCTCTGGCCGGACCTCGGGGACCTGCGGATCCCGGTGGCCGGCTACAGCCTGCTGCTCGCCTCCACGGCCGTCACCTCGGCCGGGCTGGGCTGGCGGACCGGGCTGGGCGGGGCGCTGTTCCTGCTGTCCGACACGCTGATCGCCACCCAACTGGCGAAGTGGCGGGAGCTGCCGGGGCACCAGTTCTGGATCATGGCGACGTACGTCCTGGCCCAGTACCTGCTGGCCAGCGGCACCCTCCGGCACGAGCACGAGCACGAACTCGGGCACAAGCACGGGCACGAGCACAAGCACGGGCACGAACTCGGGCACGGGCACGGGCACGGGCCTCAGCAGCAGCGCAAGCCCGCGCCGCAGGCCGGCTGACACGCCTGTGCGCCGCCGGCCCGGTCAGGGTCCGACGGCGCGCGGGAAAGACAAAAAGGCGCGGTGCCCATCAGGCACCGCGCCGCCGCAGCAGCCAGAAGCCTCCGACGCCGCCCGCCACCAGGGCCAGGCCCCCGGCCAGCTCCGCCGGATCGGCCGCGACCGAACCGCCGAGGCCGGTGTTGACGGCACCGTGCGGGGCGACCTGCTGGCCGCCGGCGCCGGACTGGCCGAGCGAACCCGCCCACTCGCCGGCCGCCTTGCCCCAGTCGCCGAGGCCTTTCTCGGGACCCTTCTCGGGACCCTTCTCGGGACCCTTCTCAGGGCCTTTCTCGGAGCCCTTGTCAGAGCCCTTGTCAGAGCCCTTGTCGGAGCCGGCGACCGGGACGCCGGCGACCGCGACCTTGGTGGAGAACGCCCCGCCGTCCGGGCAGGTGCCGTCGATCTTGTTGTCCCCGGAGTGCTGGCCGGCCAGCCGGGCCGAGCCGCTGTGCTTGCCGTCGGAGCCCAGGGTGAGAGTGGCCGGACCGCCCTCGAACGCGGCGGAGTGGGCGGTGATGGTCTTGGCGTCGGGCTTGTCCGACTTCTCACAGGAGACCGTGAGCTTCACGGTCTGGCCCGGTGCGGCCTGGGACGGGCTGACCGAGGCCGAGCCGTCCCTGGCGGATGCAAGGGGGGCCGTCAGGCCGGTCAGCACCGTCGCGCCGATCAGGGCGGCGGCGGCCGTACGCATGGGGCGCATGCCGGAACCTCCGGGATTCTCGGGCGCAGCCGGGGGGACTCCGATGTCCACGTGGTCGAACAACTGCACCCGGTTATGCCCGACAGTAGGCAGCCCTCCCGAACCCGGCCACCGGTCGGGACCGTTCGGGTTACCGCCCCTCACCCAGGGTGATTCACAGGTCGAGGTCCACCACGACCGGCGCGTGGTCCGAGGTGCCCTTGCCCTTGCGGGCCTCGCGGTCCACATAGCTGTCGGTGACGGCGTCCACGAAGGGCTTGTTGGCGTAGGTGAGGTCGATCCGCATGCCCCGGTTCTTGGGGAAGGCCAGCTGGCGGTAGTCCCAGTAGGTGTAGGGGCGGTCGTACTTGAGCGGGCGCGGCACCACGTCGTGCAGGCCCACCTCGCCGAGGGCCTCCAGCGCCGCCCGCTCGGCGGGGGTGACGTGGGTGAGGCCCTCGAAGGCAGCGACGTCGTAGACGTCCTCGTCGGTGGGAGCGATGTTGAAGTCCCCGAGGACGGCGAACGGACGGGGCCCGGCGGCGTCCTCGGTGGCGGCCGTGCGCAGCGCCTGCAGCCACTCCAGCTTGTAGCGGTAGTGGGCGTGGTCGACCTCGCGGCCGTTGGGCACGTAGACCGACCAGACCCGGACCGGGCCGCAGGTGGCGGCGACGGCGCGCGGCTCGACGTCGGGCAGCAGGGCGCCGTCGGCGAGGTAGCCGGGCTGGCCGGGCAGGTCGCGCACGACGTCGTCCAGGCCGAGCCGGGACACGATCGCGACGCCGTTCCACCGGCCGGTGCCGTGGGCCGCCGTCTCGTACCCGAGGGCACGCACCTCCTCGTACGGGAAGGCGTCGGCCGCGCACTTGAGCTCCTGGAGGCAGAGCACGTCGGGCTTGGCGCTCTCCAGCCACTCCAGGAGCTTGGGCAGCCGCGCGGTGACGGAGTTGATGTTCCAGGTGGCGATGCGGACGGTCACGGCGGGCGGCCTTCCCGGTGGTTCGGTACGGACGGGCGGTTCGGTACGGACGGGCGGTCCGGTCAAGACGAGGGGTGGGCACCCCCGAGGGGACGCCCACCCCGAACATACCGCCCGGCACCGACAGCGCGGCCCGGCCGGCCTGCGGCCCGGTCAGCCCGTGGGCCGAACCACCGCCGCGGAGCCGCCTCCGCGCCGGACCGGTTCGGCCGCGGCCACCCACCGCCCGTCCGGCAGCCGTTCGACGCCGGTCGCGGCGCCGATCTCGGCGACGGACGTGAAGCTGTGCCCGAGCGCCTCCAGGGCGGCCCGTTCGGGCAGCGCCAGGAAGCCGGGCTCGGCCTGGGTGGCGACGGTGTTGCGCTGGCTGGCGCGCGGTGCGGCGATGGCCTGTTCCAGGCTCAGGCCCCGGTCGAGCCGCCCGAGCAGCACCTGGAGGGTGGTGGTGATGATGGTCGCGCCGCCGGGGCTGCCGGTGGCCAGCAGCGGTTCGCCGTCGCGCAGCACGATGGTCGGGGAGATCGAGGAGCGCGGCCGCTTGCCCGGCCCGGGCAGGTTGGGGTCGGGGACGCCCGGGGTGAGCGGGGTGAAGTCGAAGTCGGTGAGCTCGTTGTTGAGCAGGAAGCCGCGGCCGGGGACGGTGATGCCGCTGCCGCCGGTCTGCTCGATGGTGAGGGTGTAGGAGACGACGTTGCCCCAGCGGTCGGCCACGCTGAGGTGGGTGGTGTTGGGGCCCTCGTAGGGCTCGGCGACGGCGGGGCCGGCCTCGGCGCAGTCGGCGGGGTGGCGCGGGTCGCCGGGGGCGAGCGGGCTGGTGAGGGCGCGGTCGGGGCTGATCAGGCAGGCCCGGGAGGCGGCGTAGCGCGCGGAGAGCAGTTCCTTGGTGGGGACGTCGCCGAAGGCCGGGTCGCCGACCCAGCGGTTGCGGTCGGCGAAGGCGATCCGGGAGGCGTCCAGGAAGTGGTGGTAGTACTGCGTGTCGCTGTACGCGCCGAGGTCGCCGTCCTCCAGGATGCCGAGCGCCTCGCCGACGGTGGTGCCGCCGGAGCTGGAGGGGGCGATGGAGTAGACGTCGTAGTCCCGGTACGGGACGTGGGTGGGCGCCTGGCGGCGGACCTGGTAGGCGGCGAGGTCGGCGGTGTCGATCTTGCCGGGGCGGGCCTTGCGGCCGGAGGCCGGGTCGACCGGCGGGTGCTGGACGGTGTCGGCCACGTCCTTGCCGAGGTCGCCCTGGTAGAAGGCCTTGACGCCGTCCTTGGCGAGCAGCCGGTAGGTGGCGGCGAGGTCGGGGTTGCGCAGGACGGTGCCGACCTCGGGGGGCTTGCCGCCGGGCAGGTAGAGCTTGGCGGTGTCCGGGAAGTCCTTGAACCGGTCGTAGTTGTCGGCGGTCTGACCGTGGAAGGTCTGGTCGACGACGAAGCCGTCGTCGGCGATCCGCTCGGCGGGCTTGAGGGCGTCGGCGAGCGTGCGGGTGCCCCACTGGCGCAGGGCGGTGTCCCAGGTGGCGGCGGTGCCGGGGACGCCGACGGACAGGCCGCTGGTGACGGCGTCGGCGAAGGCCAGCGGCTTGCCGTCCTCCAGGAACAGCCCGCTGTCGGCGGTGCCGCCGGCCACCTCGCGGCCGTCGATGGTGTGCACCCGGCCGGTGGCGTGGTCGTAGTAGACGAAGTACCCGCCGCCGCCGATGCCGGAGGAGTAGGGCTCGGTGACGCCGAGGGCGGCCGCGGTCGCGACCGCCGCGTCGACCGCGTTGCCGCCCTTGCGCAGCACCTCGATGCCGGCCGCGGTGGCGTCGGCGTCGACGCTGGCCACAGCTCCGCCCCGGCCCACCGCCTCGGGGGCCTTCGGCGGCGGGGCCGCCCCCGCCGCCCCGGCCGGCCCGGCGCAGGACCAGACCAGGGCGGTGGCGAGCAGCAGCGGTGGTGCGATCCGGGCCAGAGCCCTCATCCGAGTCCTCCTGAGTCGACGTCAACTCCGTTGTCTCACAGGAGGCATGATCCCGACAATCACACCGCACCGCTACCAACCGGTAGTTGACGCGGCCGACGCGATCGGGGAGAGGACGGTCAGACGCCGCTGCGCTCGACCCGGCGCCGCTTGATGGTGCGGAACCGGCGGGCGACCTGCCGGGCGAGGTCGGCGGCGCCGACCAGGCCGGCCTCGTTGCCGAGTGCGGCGTGCACGATGCTGGCCTCGGGCCGGAAGCCGCGCCCGGTGAGGGTGCGGCGGAAGGTGTCCCGGGCCGGGCCGAGCAGCAGGTCGCCGGCCTCGGAGACGCCGCCGCCGATGACGAAGCGGCCCGGGTCGAGCGCGGCGGCCAGGTTGGCGATGCCGACGCCGAGCCAGGTGCCGACCTCGTAGAGCAGTTCGGTGGCGGTCGGGTCGCCGGCCCGGGCGGCCTCGGTGACCAGCGGTCCGGTGATGCCCTCGACGGTGCCGCCGGCCCGGGCGAGCAGCGGCTGAACCACCGGGGACTCCTCGGCGACGAGTTCGCGGGCGTCGCGCACCAGCGCGTTGCCGGAGGAGTACTGCTCCCAGCAGCCGCGGTTGCCGCACGGGCAGCGGTGGCCGCCGGGCAGCACCTGCATGTGGCCGAACTCGCCCGCCAGGCCGTACTTGCCGCGGTCGACGTAGCCGTCGCGGACGACGGCGCCGCCGATGCCGGTGCCCAGGGTGAGCATCACCATGTGGTCCTCGCCGCGCCCGGCGCCGAAGCGCCATTCGGCCCAGGCGGCGGCGTTGGCGTCGTTCTCGACGATCACCGGGAAGCGCAGCCGCTCGCTGAGCGCCTGCTGGAGCGGCTCGCCCCGCCAGTTCAGGTGCGGGGCGAACAGCACCGTGGAGCGGTCGGCGTCGACCCAGCCGGCCGCGCCGATGCCGACGGCGTGGACGTCGTGCCGGTCGGCGAGCTCCAGCACCAGGTCGACGATGACGTTCTCGACGACCTTGGCGCTCTTGCTCTTGTCGGGGGTGTCGGTGCGCAGCTTCTCCAGCACCGTGCCCTCGCCGTCGACCACTCCGGCGACCACCTTGGTGCCGCCGATGTCGACGCCGATGGTGGGCAGTCGCAGTATCCCGGCGGGCAGGGCGCGGCGGCGGCGCTCGGCGCGGGGGCCGAGGCCGAGCAGGGTGGGCAGGACGGCCGGCCGGGTGCTGCCTTGGGGGCTGGTCACGGCTACGGACGCTCCTCACGGGGCTCGGGGTCAGGACGGGGCTCGGGGTCGGTGCGGGGCTGGGGTTCGGTGCGGGGCTCAGGCTCGGTGGGCCGGGCCAGCTCGTGCGAGAGTTCGGCGAGGTCGGAGCCGCCGGCCATCTCGGTGGTGAGCTGTTCGAGGCCGATCTCGGTGCGCGGGTGGCTGCCGGCCATCCGGCCCCGCTTGAGCAGGGTGAAGTGGTCGCCGACCAGGTACGCGTGGTGCGGGTTGTGGGTGATCAGGACGACCCCGAGCCCGGCGTCGCGGGCGGCGGTGACGTACTTGAGCACCACTCCGGACTGCTTGACGCCGAGCGCCGCGGTCGGCTCGTCCAGGATGAGCACCTTGGCGCCGAAGTGCACGGCCCGGGCGATCGCCACGCACTGGCGCTGGCCGCCGGAGAGGGTGCCGATCGGGCGGTCCACGTCGTGCAGGTCGATGCCCATCCGGGCGAGCGCCTCGCGGGTGGTGGCGCGCATCGCCTCGGCGTCCAGGCGCAGGCCGCCCCAGCGGCGGTGGCCCTGCTCGGAGCCGAGGAAGAAGTTGCGCCAGACCGGCATCAGCGGGACGACGGCGAGGTCCTGGTAGACGGTGGCGATGCCGCGGTCCAGGGCCTGGCGCGGGGAGTCGAGCCGGACCTCCTCGCCGCCGACGGTGTAGGTGCCCTCATCGTGCCGGTGCAGCCCGGAGATGATCTTGATCAGGGTGGACTTGCCGGCGCCGTTGTCGCCGAGCACGCAGCTGATCTCGCCGGCGTGCAGGGTGAGCGAGACGTCCTGGAGGGCGCGGACGGTGCCGTAGCTCTTGCCGACGCCCTCCAGGGCGAGCAGTTCGGTCTTCATCGGGGCCCCCGTTCGGCCTGGCGCTTGACGTACGCGTTCAGCAGGGCGGCGAGCAGCAGCATCGCGCCGAGGAAGAACTTGAACCAGTCCGGGTTCCACTGGGCGTAGATGATCCCCTTGCTGGCCATGCCGAAGATCAGCGCGCCGAGCGCGGAGCCGACCACCGAGCCGTAGCCGCCGGTGATCAGGCAGCCGCCGATGACGGCCGCGACGATGTAGATCAGCTCGTTGCCGACGCCCTCGCCGGACTGCACGGTGTCGAAGGAGAACAGCAGGTGCTGGCCGAGCACCCAGGCGCCGAAGCCGACGCCGAGGTAGAGCAGGGTCTTGGTGCGGGCGACCGGCACACCGACCGCACGGGCGGCGTCCGCGTCGCCGCCGACGGCGAAGATCCAGTTGCCGAAGCGGGTGCGCAGCAGCACCCAGCTGCCGACCGCGAGCAGGCCGAGCCACCACCAGACGGTGGCCTTGATCGTCAGTCCGCCGACGGTGACCTCGGAGGCGAACAGCCAGCGGCAGGCGGCGAAGCCCTCCATGTCGGAGATCGGCTTGGTGGAGACGGTGCCGGAGACCAGCTTGGTGACGCCGAGGTTGGCACCGGTCAGCATCAGGAAGGTGCCGAGGGTGACGATGAAGCTGGGCAGCCGGGTGCGGCCGAGCATCCAGCCGTTGAAGGCGCCGACGGCCAGGGTGACGGCGAGCGAGACCAGCACGCCGACCCAGGTCACCGCGGTGAACTGGTAGGAGACCATCGAGGAGGTCAGCGCGGCGGTGGTGACCAGCACGCCCGCCGACAGGTCGAACTCGCCGCCGATCATCAACAGCGAGACCGGGACGGCCATGATCCCGATGGTGGACGCCGCGTAGAGCACGGTGCCCAGCGAGGAGACCCGCAGGAAGGGTTCGGCGGCCACCGCGAAGACGGTGAACACCGCGACGGCGGCGATCAGCGAGCCGAGCTCGGGGCGGGCGAGGAGGCGGCGCAGCGCGGCCGGGCGGTCCTGGGCGAGGACGTCGGTGGTGCTCACCTGGTCCCCCTCGCGACGTACTCGGCGAGCGCGTCGGCGTCGTCCTTGGTCAGGATCTGCGGGCCGGTCGCGACGGGCTTGCCGCCGCCGAGCATGTCCAGGTTGGACTTGTACAGCCAGAGCAGGTCGACGCCCTCGTAGCCCTGGAGGTAGGGCTGCTGGTCGACGGCGAAGCCGACGGAGCCGGACTTGAGGCCGGCCACCACCTGCGGTCCCAGGTCGAAGGTGTCGAGCTCGACGGCGCGGTGGACGTCCTGGACGGCCTGGAGGCCGGTGGCGGCCATCGGGCCGGAGAGGGTGAGCACGGTGTCGATGGCCGGGTCGGCCTGGAGCTTGGCGGAGATCGCGGCGCGGGCGTCGGGCATGTTGACGCCGTCCACGTACAGCACCTGGAAGGCGCCGCCGGCCTTGGACTGGGCGCCGGAGCAGCGCTGCTCCTGGCCGATGTTGCCCTGCTCGTGGATGACGCAGAGCACGTTCTTGCGGCCGCGGCCGGCCAGCTCGGTGCCGGCCGCCTGGCCGGCGGTGGACTCGTCCTGGCCGATGTGGGTGAGCGCGCCGAACTTGGCGGAGTACTCCTGGCCGGAGTTGACGGTGATCACGGGGATGCCGGCGGCCTTGGCCTTGCCGAGGACGTCGGCCATGGCGTCGCCCTTGGCGAGGGTGACCAGCAGGCCGTCGACCTTCTGGTCGATGGCGGCCTGGACGAGCTGGACCTGGTTCTGGGTCTGCGCGTCGTTGGAGTACAGGAAGGTGATGTTGTCCTTGGCGGCGGCCTGCTCGGCACCCTTGCGCACGCTGTCCCAGAAGGCGTCGCCGGCCCCGGCGTGGGTCACCATGGCGACCTTCCAGCGCGGGGTGGTGACGGCACTGCCGCCGGCGGCCGACGCCTTGGCGCGGGCCTCCTCGGCACGGCGGCCTCCGGTACTGCTGCAACCGGCCGCTGTGACCGCGAGTGCCAGGAGGGCGCAGACGGGCCAGAAGCGGCGGGACGGGCGAAAGCGGGTTGTGCTCATCCCCCTAGTCTCTCTGGCCGGGCGGCACGTGGATGACACCGCCTCGCCCGGCGGCGCCCGCGACGCGGGAGGTAAGGTGCCCCGGGGGACCTTCCTGGAAGTTCGCTGGACATCTCGTCCGGACGACGGCCGTCCGGGTGGCAGACTTAGCGCCGACCCGAAACAGGAACATCACAGGAAACGTGATGTTCCTCTCAGGTTCCGCACAGATTCGGATGGCAACCGATCATCGGTTCAGCGCCGTCCAATGCCATTGGAGTGCGTTCGGGCGAGTGGGGCTCGGGCGGCCAGCAACCCGGATACGAGAACTTGATGCAACTGACAGGTACGCCATTCTTCATCCTCACCGTCATCCTGGTGCCGGTGTCCATCGCGGTGGCGCTCCTGTACTGGGGCAAGGTCCGCGGGCCGAACCCGGTGCGGATCCTGTCCAGGCTCGTCATGATCATGTTCTGCCAGATCACGGCCGTGCTGATGGTCTTCGTGATGGTCAACAACGCCAACCTGATCTACGGCAACTGGGACGACCTGCTCGGCACCGGCGACCACGTCCGGGCCGTGCCGCAGGTGGCGCCGGCCGACCAGGGCGGCGCCGCGGGCAAGGACGGCGCCGGCCAGGGCGGCGGCGACGCGGCCAAGCAGCCGCCGAAGGCGCTCCAGAAGTTCGCCGGCGTGGGCGACCCGGCGGTGCCCGGCGACGTCCAGAAGACCGAGCTCAAGGGCCAGGTGTCCGGGGTCGACGGCGAGGTCCTGGTCTGGCTGCCGCCGCAGTACAACGACCCGGCGTTCAAGGACAAGAAGTTCCCGGTGGTCGAGCTGATCCCGGGCTACCCGGGCTCCTCCTCCACCTGGTACGGCACCCTCAAGGTCTCCGAGCAGCTCAAGCCGCTGATGCAGCAGGGCAAGGTCTCCCCGTTCATCCTGGTCTCGCCGCGCACCCTGCTCCTCGGCAACCACCAGGACGCCGGCTGCACCGACATCCCCGGCAAGATCAACGCCGACGCCTGGCTCACCCGGGACGTCCCGCAGATGATCATGGACAACTTCCGCGCCGACCCGTCCCCGGACCGCTGGGGCATCGCCGGCTACTCGGCCGGCGCCCACTGCGCGGCCAAGCTGTCCCTGGCGCACCCCAACCGGTACCGGGCCGCGATCTCGATGTCCGGCTACAACGACCCGGCGTCCGAGAACGACTCCCTGGTCGGCAAGGACCCGAAGCTGCGCGAGGCCAACAACCCGGTCAACATCCTCAAGAGCGCCCAGCAGCCGCCGAAGGTCAGCCTCTACATCAGCGGCAAGAAGGGCGACGGTCTGGAGGACGGCCAGGCGATCGCGGCGGCGGCCAAGGAGCCGACCAAGGTGCAGGTCCAGGAGAGCAACGGCCCGCACACCACCGAGCTGTGGAAGACCATGGTGCCGAGCATCTTCGAGTGGATGACCTCGGTCATCCCGCCGCAGTAGTCCCACGCAGTAGTCCCACGCAGTAACGATCATGCAGGAGGGCCCGCCGCAAGCACTCGCGGCGGGCCCCTCCTGCATGCGGCACGGCTCTCAGGCCCGGCCGTCAGGCCCAGCCCTCGGACCCGGCCGTCCCGACCCGTCAGGCCAGTTCGAGCGCCAGGTAGAAGTCCACCCGGTCCTCCAGCCGGGAGAGGTCACGGCCGGTCAGCTCCTCGATCCGGCCGATCCGGTAGCGCAGGGTGTTGACGTGGACGTGCAGCTGCGCGGCGCAGCGCGTCCAGGAGCCGTCCGAGCGCAGGAACGCCTCCAGGGTGCGGACCAGGTCCGCCTGGTGCTCGATGTCGTACGCGATCACCTTGTCCAGCAGCCGGCTGCGGAAGGCGCGGCGGACCTCGTCCGGGACGGCCGCCAGCAGCAGCACGTGCGAGGCCAGCTCCTCGGGGCCCGCCACGCAGACCCGGCCGACCCGGGCGGCGGCGATCCGGCGGGCGTGCCGGGCCTCCTCCAGGGCGCCGCGCAGGCCGCCGGCCTCGGAGGCGGGGGCGGAGACGCCGAGGGTGATCCGGCCCTCCGAGCCGAGGCCCGCCTCCAGCGGGGCGAGCAGGTCGCGCAGGGTCTCGGCGGGCACCGGGCCGTCCAGGGCGGGCAGCACCACGACGGCGCCGGAGCCGGCCCCGGCGACCAGCGCGCGGTCGGTGGTGCCGCCCAGCGCCTCCTCCAGGACGGCGCGCACCACGCCCTCGGGCAGGCCGGTGCCCTCGGCGCTGAGCACCAGCCAGGACCCGTCCTGGGCCTGGGGTTTGGGCTCGACGCTCTCGTAGCGGGCGGCCATCGCCGTGGAGGCGTACAGGGTGCGGCTGATCTCGGCCGGGTCGGCGTCGCGCTGGAGCAGGGCCAGCACCTCGTCGGCGAGGCGGCGGCGCAGCCGGCGGCCCTCGTCGCGGCGGTGGCGCTCGGCGGCGACCAGCCGGGCCAGGTTCTCGGCGAGCTGCTGGCGCTTGGCGGTCCACTCGGTGACGTCGCCGGCCACCGCGAGCACCCAGTCGGCCAGCGGCGCCTGGTGGTCGGCCGAGGCCGGGGCGGGCAGCAGCGAGTAGGAGCCGCCGGCCAGGCGGGCCCGGTGCGGGGGGCGGCGGCGCTGGCGCTGGGCGCCGAGGTGGGCGCGGACCAGCTGGTCGCGGTCCTCGGCCGGGAGGCGGTCGGCGGGGCCGGCGATCACCGCGCCGGTGGGGGTGAGCACCCAGCAGTCGAGGTCGAGGTCGCCGCCGAGCAGGTCCAGCACCGCGTCCAGCCCGCCGCCGCCGGCCGCCGAGACCAGCAGGCGGTGCCGGTCGACGAGGGCGGCGAGGTCGGCGGCGCGGTCGGCGGAGACCTGGCGGCCGATGAACTCGGTGACGGTGCCGAAGGCGATGTCGTCGGGGACGGCCAGCAGCGGCATCCGGTGCCGCCGGCAGGCCTCCACCAGGTCCTCGGGCACCGGGCCGACCTCGGCCTCGCCGGCCGCCAGGGCGACCGCGCCGCCGGCCACGATGGTCCGCACGAACCGCTCGGAGTCGGCCGGGGCGGTGCGCCACAGCATGCCGGTGAGCACCAGCTCGCCGCCGTGCAGGTAGCGGCCGGGGTCGTGCAGGTCCGTGGTCATGACGCCGCTGACCTGCCGGTCCAGCTCGTCCTCGGCCGCGAGCAGGCGCAGTCGCGGGGCGCCGGGGGCGAGCAGGTCACGGACACGCATCCGCGGACTCCTAACGGGGCTGAGGGTGGGATGGGGCTGAGGGGGTGGGCCGAACGGGGGAGGCCCGAGCGTTCGGTCGGGGGTCACAGTGTGCCCGAACATCCGTACTTGTCGTCACGTCCGGGCGGGCGACCGGATCACGGGCCCGTCGCTTGCGAATCACGGCCGGATTACGGTCGTAGGTAGCACCTGGTGAACACCTGGGCTGCGCATTCCTCTCCTTAGAGGAACGTACAGGATGCCGGGCGGGAGCACAGCCGGGGCTTCATGCCATCGGTGACTGCCTGTGGGCCCCGTCGCGGCGGTTCACTGGGCGACACGCCGCCGGACGCAGCCCGGTGACCGGGGCCCGACGCGGAGGCGACGAAGCGGTTGGTCGAGAGGTCCGAACACCGAGTTCCGGGCACTGTGCCCACCCGTCCGGCAGGCGACGACTTGAGGAGACACCCGCATGGAGTTCCTTCGGCCCGCTACCTGGGACGAGGCACTCGCGGCGAAGGCCGAGTACCCGACCGCACTGCCCATCGCGGGCGGTACGGACGTCATGGTCGAGCTGAACTTCGACGTGCACCGGCCATCCGCGATTCTCGATCTGAACCGCATCACCGAGCTCACCCAGTGGTCGAACGACGGCGGCGTCGTCCGGCTCGGCGCCTCCGTCCCCTACTCCCGGATCATCGACGAGCTGTCCGGGCCGCTCCCCGGGCTTGCGCTGGCGGCCCACACCGTCGGCTCGCCGCAGATCCGCAACCGCGGCGGCGTCGGCGGCAACCTCGGCGCAGCCTCCCCGGCCGGCGACTCCCACCCGGCGCTGCTGGCGGCCGGCCGGGACGTCCTGGTCGAGGCCGCCTCCGTGCGCGGCACCCGGCTGATCCCGATCGACGACTTCTACGTCGGCGTGAAGCGCAACAGCCTGGAGGCCGACGAGCTGATCCGGGCCGTGCACATCCCGGTGGCGGACGGCCCGCAGCAGTTCTCGAAGATCGGCACCCGCAACGCCATGGTGATCGCGGTCTGCGCCTTCGGTTTCGCCCTCCACCCGAAGAACGGCACCGTCGGCACCGGCATCGGCTCGGCCGCCCCCACGCCGCGCCGCGCCGTCGAGGCCGAGGAGTACCTGGGGGGCGTGCTCGCCGAGCGCGGCCTCTGGGAGTCCGGCGACCTGCTGGGCGCCGAGGTGGTCCAGCGCTTCGGCGAGCTGGTCAAGGCCGCCGCCTCGCCGATCGACGACGTCCGGGGCACCGCCGACTACCGCCGGCACGCGCTGGCCGTGATGGCCCGCCGCACCCTCACCTGGACCTGGAACGACTACAGCAAGCAGATCAGGAGCGCGGCATGAGGGTGACTTTCACCGCCAACGGCAAGCCGGTCGAGGCGGACGACGTCTGGGAGGGCGAGAGCCTCCTGTACGTGCTGCGCGAGCGGGTCGGCCTGCCGGGCTCCAAGAACGCCTGCGAGCAGGGCGAGTGCGGCTCCTGCACGGTCTACCTGGACGGCGTGCCGGTCTGCAGCTGCCTGGTCGCGGCCGGCCAGGTGCAGGACCGCGAGGTGCGCACGGTCGAGGGCCTGACCGACGAGAACGGCGAACTGGGCCTCGTCCAGCAGGCGTTCATCGACGCCGGCGCCGTCCAGTGCGGCTTCTGCACCCCCGGCCTGCTGGTGCAGACCGACGCGCTGCTGGAGCGGGACGCCCAGCCGAGCGACAACGACATCCGCGAGGCGCTGTCGGGCAACCTCTGCCGCTGCACCGGCTACGAGAAGATCATGGACGCGGTGCGGCTGGCGTCCGCCCGCACGTGCGCCGGAAAGGCCGTTTCGCAATGACCACCCGCACCATCCAGGGGCAGAAGAACCTCCAGGACATCCGGCAGGCCAGCAAGGACGGCATCGGCGGCTCACCGCTGCGCCCGGACGGCCACCTCAAGGTCAAGGGCGAGTTCGCGTACTCCTCCGACATGTGGCACGAGGACATGCTCTGGGGCACGGCGCTGCGCTCGCCGCACCCGCGCGCCACCATCCTGTCGGTGGACATCTCCGAGGCGCTCAAGGTGCCCGGCGTCTACGCCGTCCTCACCCACCAGGACATCCCCGGCGCGAAGTACTACGGCCTGGAGATCCAGGACCAGCCGGCCCTGGCCATCGACAAGGTCCGCTACCACGGCGAGGCGATCGCCCTGGTCGCGGCCGACCACCCGGAGACCGCCCGCCGCGCGGTGAAGAAGATCAAGGTCGAGTACGAGGTGCTCACCCCGATCGTCACCGAGGAGCAGTGCCTCGACCCCGCCACCCACGGCTACGTGCACGAGCCGCACGAGTACAAGTCGCACGGGTACGGCAACATCTGCCACGAGCAGCGGCTGGTCTCCGGCCTCGGCGTCACCGACGAGGTCCGCGCGCTCGCGGACGTCGTCGTCAGCGGCGACTACGAGGTCGGCATGCAGGACCAGGCCTTCCTCGGCCCCGAGTCCGGCCTCGCGGTGCCCGCCGAGGACGGCGGCATCGACCTCTACATCGCCACCCAGTGGCTGCACGTCGACCGCCAGCAGATGGCCCCGGTGCTCGACCTGCCCGAGGAGAAGGTCCGGCTCACCCTGGCCGGCGTCGGCGGCGCCTTCGGCGGCCGCGAGGACCTGTCGATGCAGATCCACGCCTGCCTGCTGGCCCAGCACACCGGCAAGCCCGTCAAGATCGTCTACGCCCGCGACGAGTCCTTCTTCGGCCACGTGCACCGCCACCCCGCCAGGATGCACTACGAGCACGGCGCCACCCGCGACGGCAAGCTGGTCTTCGCCGACTGCCGGATCGTGCTGGACGGCGGCGCGTACGCCTCCGCCTCGCCCGCCGTGGTCGGCAACGCGGCCTCGCTCGGGCACGGCCCGTACGTGATCCCGAACGTACGGATGCACGCCATCGCGCTCTACAGCAACAACCCGTCCTGCGGCGCCATGCGCGGCTTCGGCGCCGTCCAGGCCGCGTTCGGCTACGAGTCGCAGATGGACAAGCTGGCCGCCGAACTCGGCATGGACCCCGTCGAGTTGAGGCAGCTCAACGCCATGTCGGAGGGCGACCGCATGCCCACCGGCCAGCAGATCGACTCGCCCGCCCCGGTCGCCGAACTGCTGCGGCGCGCCAAGGAGATGCCGCTGCCGCCGCCGCTGGACACCGAGCACCCGGACGTGCGCCAGCTCCCCGGGGCGCTGTCCAACACCTCGCACGGCGAGGGCATCGTGCGCGGCGTCGGCTACTCGGTCGGCATCAAGAACGTCGGCTTCTCCGAAGGCTTCGACGACTACTCCACCGCCCGGGTGCGCCTGGAGGTGATCGGCGGCGAGCCCGTCGCCATGGTGCACACCGCGATGGCGGAGGTCGGCCAGGGCGGCGTCACCGTGCACGCCCAGATCGCCCGCACCGAACTGGGCGTCGAACTGGTCACCATCCACCCGGCCAACACCGAGGTCGGATCGGCCGGATCGACCTCCGCCTCGCGCCAGACGTACATGACCGGCGGCGCCGTGAAGCTCGCCGCCGAGGCGGTCAGGCGGGCGCTGATCGAGAAGGGCCGCCGCCGCTACGGCTGGACCCACGGCGACATCACGCTGATCGCCGGGAAGGTCGTCTCGGAGAGCGCCGGCGTGCTGGTCCCCATGGTCGACCTGCTCGGCGAGGAGGCCGTCGACCTCACCCGCGAACACCACCACCGCCCGACCGTCCCCTTCGACAAGGAGACCGGGCAGGGCTTCGGCCACGTCCAGTACACCTTCTGCGCCAACCGCGCGGTGGTCGACGTGGACGTCGAACTGGGCCTGGTCAAGGTCGTCGAGCTCACCGCCGTCCAGGACGTCGGCAAGGCGCTCAACCCGCTCTCCGTCGTCGGCCAGATCCAGGGCGGCTGCACCCAGGCGCTCGGCCTCGCCGTGATGGAGGAGATCATCGTGCGGGACGGGAAGGTGCGCAACGCCTCCTTCACCGACTACCTGATCCCCACCATCCTCGACACCCCGCCGATCCCGGTGGAGATCCTCGAACTCCCCGACCCGCACGCCCCGTACGGGCTGCGCGGCGTCGGCGAGGCCCCGACCGTGTCGGCGACGCCGTCGATCGTGGCAGCCATCCGCAACGCCACCGGCCTGGCCCTCAACCGGATCCCGGTCCGGCCCGAGCACCTGACCACGGAGGCCCCCGGGGCCTGACGCCCCCGGAGCGCGCAAGCTCCCCCGGGCTCCGGGCCCGGGGAGCACGGCCGGGGTGCAGGAGAACCTCCCCGGGGCGGCGACCGTCTTCCCCGCCGCCCCGGGGCCGCTCCACCGCGCCACCCCCACTCGCGTGCACCACCCACCGGCACGCGACCGCACCATCCCGCTGCCTCTCCCACGCCGGGGTTCTGCAGCGGTGCGCACCACCCACGCACCGCAGGCACCGCCACAGTGCGCCCAGTGAGTCGAGCAGTCCCCCTGCGCCAACCTCGTTGACTGGCAGTCAGGTCGGCTCGCCCACCCCAACCCCCTTTGACACTTGGGAGTGGACATGACCCAGATCCCCACGGAACACAGCCCCACAGAACACAGCCCCACGGAACCCGGCCCCACGGAAGAGAGACCCGCCGAGGACGACACCGCCACGCCGGCCCCCGCCCCCGCCCGCGCGCCGAAGAACGCACTGGACGCGTACTTCAAGATCACGGCCCGGGGATCGACCTTCGGCAACGAGATCCGCGGCGGCCTCACCACCTTCATGGCGATGGCCTACATCGTGCTGCTCAACCCGATCATCCTGAGCGGCGCCGACGTCAACGGCCTCGAGCTGGACCACGCGCAGCTCACCACCGCGACCGCGCTCGCCGCCGCCGTCACCACGATCCTGATGGGCGTGGTCGGCAACGTCCCCCTGGCGGTCGCCGCCGGGCTCTCGGTCTCCGGCGTGATATCCGCGCTGGTGGTGCCGCACACCACCTGGCCCCAGGCCATGGGCCTGTGCGTGATCTACGGCCTGCTGATCGTCCTGCTGGTCGTGTCCGGGCTCCGCGAGAAGATCATGAACGGCATCCCGCTGCCGCTCAAGCACGCCATCACCATCGGCATCGGCCTCTTCGTCTCACTGATCGGCCTGGTCAAGGCCGGCTTCGTGCACACCGGCGGCCCCACGCCGCTCGCGCTCGGCTCCTTCGGCGAGCTGGCCGGCTGGCCCGTCCTGGTCTTCTGCCTCACCGTGCTGACGATCTTCGTCCTGCTGGCCCGCAACGTCCGCGGCGCGATCCTGATCGGCATCGCCGGCGGCACCGTGGCGGCCTTCGTCATCAACGCGGTCGCCGACCTCCCCGCGAAGACCTGGGTCAGCTCCGCCCCGGTGTGGCCGGGCAGTCCGGTCTCCGCGCCCGACTTCGGCCTCTTCGGCCACGTCGACCTCTTCGGTGCCTTCGGCAGCCACGGCCTGGGCGCCATCAGCGCCTCGGTCGCCGTCTTCACCCTGGTACTGGCCGGCTTCTTCGACGCGATGGCCACCATCATCGGCGTCGGCACCGAGGCCGGACTGGCCGACAAGCAGGGCCGGATGCCCGGCCTCTCCAAGGCCCTGTTCATCGACGGGGCCGGCGGCGCCATCGGCGGCCTGTCCGGCGCCTCCGGCCAGACCGTGTTCGTCGAGTCCGCCACCGGTGTCGGCGACGGCGCCCGCACCGGCCTCGCCTCGACCGTCACCGGCGGCGTGTTCGCGCTGATGCTGTTCTTCTCGCCGCTCGCCGCGATCGTCCCGACCGAGGTGGCCTCCGCCGCCCTCGTCGTGATCGGCTCGATGATGATGAGCCAGGCCCGGCACATCGACTGGTCCGACCGCGAGGTCGCCATCCCGGCCTTCCTCACCTGCACCCTGATGCCGTTCACCTACAGCATCACCGCCGGTGTCGCCGCGGGCGTCATCTCGTACACGGTCATCAAGGCGGGCACCGGCAAGTGGCGCGAGCCCGGCCCGCTGATGTGGATCCTCACCGGGGTCTTCGTGGTCTACTTCGCGCTCACCCCGATCAAGTCCTGGCTGGGCGTGCACTAGGGGCTCTCTTTCGGATCACGTCGGATCAGCGCGCGGCGTCGGAGTGCGTGCATCGCAAGGCGGAGGAGGGAGTCCATGCGGAGTATCGGCGACCGACGACAACGCGGCGAGGTGCGTGCTCCGGCGTCGCGCGCCCGGCGTGATCCGAAAGAGAGCCCCTAGACCCTCCCGGCCGGACAGGACCTGGCCGCACCGCCGCCGTGCGGGAATCGTTTCCCGTACGGCGGCACCTCCCGTCTACCCTCGCTTGTGTAAGGAGCTCTCCGACATGCAGGACATCGCCGAGCAGTTGCAGGCCTGGCACGCGGCCGGGCGCGCCTTCGCCGTGGCCACCGTCGTCGGCGTCTCCGGCAGCGCGCCCCGGGACCCGGGGGCGGCCCTGGCCGTCGACGCGGCCGGCGAGGCGATCGGCAGCGTCTCCGGGGGCTGCGTCGAGGGCGCGGTCTACGAGCTGTGCCAGGCCGCCATCGAGTCCGGCGAACCCGTGCTGGAACGGTTCGGCTACAGCGACGAGGACGCCTTCGCCGTCGGCCTGACCTGCGGCGGCGTCCTCGACGTGTTCGTCCAGCCGATCCGGCCCGGGGCCGACGACGGGCTCGACGCCGGCATCGCCTACATCGCCTCCGGCACCCCGGTCGCGCTCGCCCGGGTGATCGCCGGGCCCGGCGGACTCGTCGGCGCCACCGTCGCCGTCACCGCCGACACCCACCACGGCGCCCTCTCCCCCGCCCTCTCCCCCGCCCTCCCCCCTGCCTTCCCTCCCGCCCCCTCGACGGCCCAGCCGTCGCCCGCCGCCGCCCCTGCGGCGACGCGCCCCGCGCGACACCTCCTGGCCGCGCTCGAACAGGCGGTCGTCACCGAGGCCCGGGCCATGCTCGACGCCGGACGCACCGGCCGGATCGTGCTCGGCCTCGACGGACGCCCCTGCGACGACCGCGACCAGGGCACCGTCACCTGCTTCGTCGAGTCCTACGTGCCCGCACCGCGGATGCTCGTCTTCGGCGCCATCGACTTCGCCGCCGCCGTCGTCCGGATCGGCCGCTTCCTCGGCTACCGCGTCACCGTCTGCGACGCCCGGCCCGTCTTCGCCACGAAGCAGCGCTTCCCCGAGGCCGACGAGGTCGTCGTCGACTGGCCGCACCGCTACCTCGACTCCCAGCTCGACCGGATCGACGGGCGCACCGTGCTCTGCGTGCTCACCCACGACGCCAAGTTCGACATCCCGCTGCTGGAACGCGCCCTGCGGCTGCCGGTCGGCTACGTCGGCGCGATGGGCTCGCGCCGCACCCACCGCGACCGCGAGGCGCGGCTGCGCGAGGTCGGGCTCACCGAGGCCGAGATCGGCCGGCTGCGCTCCCCCATCGGCCTCGACCTCGGCGCCCGCACCCCCGAGGAGACGGCCGTGTCCGTCGCCGCCGAGATCATCGCCCACCGGCGCGGCGGCAGCTGCCTGCCGCTCAACGCCGGGGACGGCCCGATCCACCACGAGGCACCGGCCACCCCCGAGGAACCCCGGGCGGCGCGACAGGCACGACGCACGCGACGGACGCACGCCGCCTGAGGCCGGCGGTCAGTCGCTCAGCGCCAGCTTCACGCCGAAGCCCACCACCACCGCGCCGGTCACCCGGTCCATCAGCCTCCGGGCAGCCGGGCGACGCAACCAGCCGCGCAGCGCCTGGGCGAAGCCGACCAGGACCGCCGACCACAGCACGCCCTCCACCACGTGGACGCAGGTGAGCGCCACCCCGGCGGCGAAGTGCGGGGCCCCGGTGGGGATGAACTGCGGCAGCACGGCCACGTAGAACACCCCGACCTTCGGGTTCAGCAGATTGGTCAGCGTGCCGCGCCGCCAGCCGTACCCGAAGCCGCCCTCGGCCGGCTCCTCCTCGGCCGCCGCCTCCCCGCCCCGGCTGCGCAGCATGCCGACGCCCATCCACACCAGGTACGCGGCCCCGCCCCAGCGCAGCACCTCGTACGCCACCTGCGAGGCAGTGAGCAGCGCCGTCACCCCGGCCGAGGTCAGCGTCCCCCAGACCAGCGTCCCGGTCTGGATCCCCAGCACCACCCCCCACGCCTGACGCCGCCGCCCGAGCGCGGACGTGCGCAGCACCAGCGCGGTATCGAGCCCGGGTGTGAGCGTGAGCAGCCCCACGACGAGGGCGAAGGACCACAGAGCCGTTGTCATCTCCATGGGCCTCGATACTCTCACAGGCCCGATGGGGCCCTCGGGTCAACCTCCCGGAGCGAAGCGGGCCTGCGATATACGGGAGCAAGTCTGGCCGATACCGCAGGCCCGCATGGGCCGCTCAGGTGACGTTGAGGCGGGCTGCCAGGCGCAGGAGGCCGGGGCTGAGGCGGGAGAGGAAGCGGGCGGCCTTGGCCTCGGGGGTGACGGGGACGACCGGCTTGCCGGTGCGGACGGCGGTGAGGATGGCGGTGGCGACCTTCTCCGGGGGGAAGCCGCGGCGGGCGTAGAGCCTGGCGGCGCGGGCCTGCTTGGCGGCCTGCTGGTCGGCGGTGGTCGCGGAGAAGGTGGAGGTGCGGGTGATGTTGGTGTTGACGATGCCCGGGCAGATGGTGGAGACGCCGATGCCGTGCCCGGCGAGTTCGGCGCGCAGGCAGTCCGAGAGCATGAACACCGCGGCCTTGCTGGTCGCGTACGCGGTGAGCGCCTTGGACGGCAGGTAGGCGGCGGCCGAGGAGACGTTGACCAGGTGGCCGCCGCGGCCGCGGTCGGCCATCAGCGTGCCGAAGGCGCGGCAGCCGTGGATGACGCCCCAGAGGTTGACGTCCAGGACGCGCTGCCACTCCTTCTCGGTGGTCTGCAGGAACGTCCCGGAGTGGCCGATGCCGGCGTTGTTGACCACCACGTCGGGCACCCCGTGCTCCTCCGCGACCGTCTGGGCGAAGGCGTCCACCGCAGCGCCGTCGGCGACGTCCACCCGGTAGGCGTGCGCCTGCGGGCCGAGCAGCGAGGCGAGTTCGGCGGTGCGCTCGGCGGCGGCGAGGTCGAGGTCGCAGACCACGACGCGGGCGCCGTCCTCGGCGAAGGCGAGCGCGGTGGCCCGGCCGATGCCGCTGCCGCCGCCGGTGACGACGACCAGCCGGCCGTCGCCCTGCTCCTGGGCGGGCTCGGCGGTCCCGCATTCGATGCGGGCGGTGAACTCGCGGACCATCTCGGCCACGGTGGCTCCCTTCTCCAGCAGCGCCGACCAGTGGCCGGCGTGCAGCGTCCGTCGGGTCAGCTCGGGCACCCAGCGTTCCAGCCCCTCGGAGAGGAACGGGGCGACGTAGCGGTCCCGGGTGAGGGTGATCAGCTGGACCGGCACCTGCGTCGGCCGCTCGCGCGGACTGCGCAGCGTGGGACGGAAGTTGGCCCGGTACAGCTCGATGCCGCGGACGGCGTCGCGGCGCAGGCCGGGCTGCGGGTGGTCGGGCCGCGGGGTGACCTGCTCCAGGTCGCGCAGCACCCGCGGCCAGGCCCGGGCCAGGCCCAGGCGCCACACGCCGGGGGCGAGGAAGGGCAGGTGGAAGGCGGTGATGTACCAGGAGTGCAGGCCCTGGTGGAGGAGTTGGCGCAGGTGGCGCGGGGTGGGCCGGCGCATCCGGTGGCGCAGCCAGTAGCCCATGTGGTCCAGGCAGGGGCCGGACATGGTGGTGTACGAGGCGATCCGCCGCTCGGAGCCGGGCTCGGTGACGGCCTCCCAGGACTGCAGCGAGCCCCAGTCGTGGGCGACCACGTGCACCGGGCGGTCGGGGCTGACGGCGTCGGCGACCGCGAACAGGTCGGCGGCCAGGTGCTGCAGCCGGTAGCCGTCCCGGGTGGCGGGTACTCCGGACTCGCCGGCGCCGCGCACGTCGTAGCGGACCACGTGGTGGTCGCGGGCGAGGTCGGCGGCGACGTCGTCCCAGACCGCGTGGGTGTCCGGGTAGCCGTGCACCAGGAGGACGGTGGGGGCGGCCGGGTCGCCCTGTTCGAAGACGGCGAGCGGGAGGCCGTCGGAGCGCACGGTGCGGCGGCGCGCGGGCGGGGCGGCCGGCGCCTTCGGGGCAGCTGCGGCCTTCGGGGCGTCTGCGGCGGGGGTGGTCATCGGGCGGCCTCCAGGGCAACGTCGTGGGCGGCGCCCGCCGTCCAGCGGCGGACGTGCGGCAGGTCGTCGTCGAGCCAGTGGGCGTCGTCCTCGGTGACCACCAGCAGTTCCTCGAACTTGATGCCCACGCCGCGGAAGCCGATGTGCGGCTCGACCGCCCACAGGCCCGGGGTGGGCGCGTGCCGGGACGACCGGCCGTCCGCCCAGAGCGGTGAACGGCCTTGCAGGCGCTCGGAGATCAGCTCGCGCCCGAGGGTCTGCAGGGTGCGCACGCCGAAGCCGAGGACGTTGACCCCGGCCGGGCCGCGCACGGTGGTGCGGGTGACCTGATGGCCGATCACCCGGCCCGGGTAGACCTGGTGGCGGTTGTCGTAGCCGTGCGCGGCGATCTGCGCGTCCACGGCCGCGTACACCTCGTCGAGCGGACGGCGGGCGCGCACCTCGGCGAGGATCAGCTCGCGGTACACCTGGAGGTCGGCGGCCAGGCGGTCCCAGACCCGGTTCTCACCGACCTTGCCGCCGTAGCCGATGTCGGCGGTGTAGCCGTCGACGATGGGCGCGCAGTCCAGGACGTACGGCATGCCCTCCTCCAGGCGGCGGTTGCCGGCGAAGAACTGGAGCGGGGTGTGGAAGTGCCGGAAGGCCGTGCGGTCGCCGAACCAGGCGAACGGGACGTGGAAGAAGTCCTGCACCCCGGCGGCGACCAGGCGGCGGCGCAGTTCGGCGGTGGCCTGGCGCTCGGTGACGCCCGGTTCGATCCAGGCGGCGACCTGTTCGGCGCAGTCGTAGGCGAGTTGCTGGGTCTCGCGGAAGCGGGCGAGGTCGCGCTCGTCGTAGGGGAAGGTCGGGGGGTTCGCCATCGGGGCTCCTTCTACAGGTCGAGCACGCTACAGGTCGAGCACCAGGGTCTCGCCCTCGGCGGCCCGGGAGACGCAGGGCAGCACGGCGCCGGCGGCACGCTGCTCGGGGGTGAGCCTGCGGTCCCGGTGCTCGGGCGTACCGGCCAGCAGGCGGACCTCGCAGGTGCCGCAGAAGCCCTGGTGGCAGGAGTACGGGAGGTCGGGGCGGGCTTCGCGCAGCACGTCCAGGGCGGAGCGGTCGGCGGGGACGTCCAGCGCCGGGCCGTCGACGCCCAGCCGCAGGGCGAAGGGCTCGCCGCCGATGATCGGGGCGGCGCCGAAGCGCTCGAAGTGCAGGGCGGTGGACGGGGATTCGTCCAGGGCGCGCTGCACGGCGGTGAGCATCGGGGCCGGGCCGCAGCAGTAGACGGCGGCGCCGTGCGGGGCGTGGGCGAGCAGGTCGGCGCCGGTCGGCACGCCGTGCTCGTCGTCGGTGCGCAGCACCACCCGGCGCGGGTCGAGGGCGCGCAGCTCGTCCGCGTACGGGAGGGTGTCGGCGCTGCGGCCGACGTGCACCAGGCGCCAGTCCAGGCCGTGCCGCTGCGCCTCGCGGGCCATCGGGAGCAGCGGGGTGATGCCGATGCCGCCGGCGAGCAGCAGGACGGCGGGCTCGGCGCAGAAGGCGAAGCCGTTGCGCGGGCGGCGGGCGGTGAGGCGGCTGCCGGGGTGCAGGGTGTCGTGGATCTCGACGGAGCCGCCGCCGCCCTCGGGCAGTCGCCGTATGGCGATCCGGTAGGCGGCGCGGTCGGCGGGGTCGCCGCAGAGCGAGTAGTGGCGTTCGCGGCCGGAGGGCAGGGCGAGGCGCAGGTGGGCGCCGGGCTGCCAGCCGGGGAGCGGGCCGCCGGAGGGGTCGGCGAGTCGCAATTCGACGACGTCGGAGGCGAGTTGGCGGCGGGCGGCGACGACCAGCTGGAGCGGCGGGGTGGGGCGGCTGAGCGGGCGGCGGGGGTTGCGGCGCAGCAGGGGGCTGCCGAGAGCCGGGGTGTAGCGGTCGCCGAAGGCGGTGAGCCGGCGCATGAACGCGTCGGCGCGGGGGCGGCCGTAGAGGTCGGGGGGCGGGTCGAGCAGGTCCATCCGGCGGTCCTTGGCGTCTGGGAGGGGGGCGCGGGCGGCGGGTGACAAGTTTCAGAGTTCAGATTTCAGATAACAGATAACGTTTTCTGTTATCTGTTATCTGAAATCTGTCGTCTGAACTCTGTCAGTGGCCCCCTGCCGCCGCGCGGGCGGCCGGGGAGGCGGCGAGGTAGCCGAGGGCCTGGCTGGAGGAGCCCTCCTGGGTGGGGTGGTAGCCGGGCCGCAGGTAGCGCAGGCCGGAGCGGATCGACCGGATCGGATCGGGCAGCAGACCACGCTTGGCGATCTTGCCGGCCTCGCGCCAGGTGGGCTTGAGCCGTCCGCCGAGGGTGGGGTCGGCGGCGAGCAGGAAGCGGGCGCCGCGCACCCAGAGGTGGACGAGCAGCGGCCCGGAGACCGCCATGCCGCGGACCCGGCGCAGGTAGCCGGGGTCGAGGTGGACCATCAGGTCGAAGGCGACGCTGCGGTGTTCGACCTCCTCGGCGCCGTGCCAGCGCAGCAGGTCGAGCATCGTCGGGTCGGCCTTGGCGCGGTCCAGGCCAGGGGAGTTGAGCGCCCAGTTGCCGAGGAAGGCGGTGAAGTGCTCGATCGCCGCCACGAAGGCGACCCGCTCGATGAGGTTCTCGCGTCGCCGCGCGGGGCTGAGCCCGGGCTTGTCGCCGAGGACGCGCTGGAACAGCCAGGCGATCTGCCGGACGTACGGGCGCGGGTCGAGCCCCTGGCCGAGCAGGTGGTCGAGGACCTCCTGGTGCGCCTCGGCGTGGATGGCCTCCTGGCCGATGAACCCGAGGACCTCCTCGCGCAGTTGCTCGTCGCGGATGAGCGGCAGCGCCTCCTTGAAAACCTTGACGAACCAGCGCTCGCCCTCGGGCAGCAGCAGGTGCAGCACGTTGATGACGTGGGTGGCCATCGGCTCGTCGGGGATCCAGTGCAGCGGCAGCCGGTCCCAGTCGAAGCGGACGTCCCGGGGTTCGAGGACGAGGCTGTCGTGGACGCGCGCGGCGGGGACGGCAAGGGCGGGTACGGGGGTTGAGCGGGGCACGGCAGGCCCTCCTGACCTCGGGGCGGCGGCTCGACTCAGGGAAACGTACTCGCGGGTAGCGGCCGGGACAAGGGGTTCGGCGACTCTTATCGACATCGAGTCTAATAAGTGACGCACTCCGGGGCCGTCACCGGAAACGCTTGCGAACGGACGCGCCCGTGAACGAACACGCCTGCGAACCGTCATGTCCGTGAACCAACACGCCCGCGGACAAACACGCGAGCCCCGCCGGATCACTCGGATCCGGCGGGGCCCACGGGAGCGACCGGCCGTCAGACCGCCATCGCCAGCATCAGCGGCGCCGCCCGGGCCGCCAGCAGTTCGGCGGCGGCCTTCAGCTTGTGCACGTTGTCCACCGGCATCGACGTGGCCAGGCAGCCGACCGTGCTGCCCGCCGTGATCGGGACGGCCGCGCACACCGTACCGAGCGCGTACTCCTGGATGTCCAGCACCGGCACGGTGGCCGGCTGCCGCTCCAGCCGGTGCATCAGCTGGTCGGCGTCGGTGACGGTCCGGGAGGTGAGCCGGGCCACCGGGTGGCGGGAGAGGTGGTCCCAGCGGGCGTCCGCGTCGAGCTGGCCGAGCAGGCACTTGCCGATCGCGCTGGCGTGCGCGGTGGCCCGGAAGTCCACCCACTCCTGCACGGCCGGCGCATACTCGGCCGCGGACACCGCCTCCACCGACAACTCGCCGTCGTGGTAGCGGGTGAAGTACACTGCCGCACCCAACTCGTCGCGCAGCTCGGCGAGTTTGCGGTTCAGCCGGGCCTTCACCAGCTGCTCCCGGTTGTGCTGGCCGAGCAGGGCGAAGGTGCCGCCGAGCACCCAACCGCCGTCCTGGCACTGGAGGTAGCCCTCGATCTCCAGGATCTCCGCGAGCTGCCGGACGGTCGGCAGGCCGAGCGAGGTCTCCCGCGCGAGGGCGACCAGGGTGGCACCGTCAGGGTGCCGGTCGACGGCCTCCAGCAGTCTGAGGGCGTGCTGCAGGGAGGTGAACGGGCCGGCGAGGCCCTGGTCCAGCGCGGCGTGGCGACCCGGGGCTGGTGTCGACATGTCGTCCCCTTCCGATGTCCCCCCACGGAGCGACCGCGGGCGCCCTCCAGCCTATCGACCCGGCGGGCCCGGCGACTGCCGTCCGTGAATATCCGTGAACATTCCGTGGAGCACCCACCGATCGCCTGGAAGAACGGTAGTGGAGGACAGCACGACGGGCCCCTCCCCCACTGCCCGCGGAGAGGAGCCCGTCCCGCGGCCGCCGGGTTGCGGGGCCCCGGCGGCCGGTGGGGGCGGGTCAGTCGGTCAGCGGGGCGTCACGCGTGGCGCGCCACGACGGGGTGTCCCAGCCCTCGTTGCGCGAGGCGCGCCATAGCGGGATGGCTCAGCCCTCGTTGCACGTGGCACGCCATAGCGAGGTGGCTCAGCCCTCGTCGCCCGCCCGCAGCTTGGCGACGGCCGCCTCCAGGCGGGCGCCGTACTCCTCGTCCGCGGCGTGGAAGTGGGCGAGGTTCTTCTCGACCACGTCGTCGCGGCTCACCTTGGCGAGGAAGCCCGCGATGTTGTCGATCAGCCGGGTCCTCTCGCCCGCGGACATCAGCCGGTACAGTTCGCCGGCCTGGAAGAAGTCGTCGTCCTTGGTGTGGGCCGGCGTGGTGTAGGTGCCCGTGTAGCCGTCCAGCCGGACCGGCGCGGCGAGCGCGGTGTCGGTCTGGGCGGGGCCGTCGTACGAGTTGGGCTCGTAGTTCTTGCCGCGGCCGGACTTGTTGACGGCGTGGAGGCCGTCGCGGCCGTAGTTGTCCGCCTCGGTGGCGCGCGGGGCGTTCACCGGCAGCTGGGTGTGGTTGACGCCGAGGCGGTAGCGCTGGGCGTCGGCGTAGGCGAACAGGCGGCCCTGGAGCATCTTGTCCGGGGAGGGGCCGATGCCGGGCACGAAGTTGTTCGGCGAGAACGCGGACTGCTCGACGTCGGCGAAGACGTTCTCCGGGTTCCTGTTGAGCACCAGGCGGCCGACCTTGACCAGCGGGTAGTCGGCGTGCGGCCACACCTTGGTGAGGTCGAACGGGTTGAAGCGGTAGTCCGCGGCCTCGGCCACCGGCATCAGCTGGACGTAGAGGGTCCAGGACGGGAACACGCCGCGCTCGATGGCCTGGTGCAGGTCGCGCTGGTGCGAGTCGGCGTCGGCGCCGAGCACCTCGGCGGACTGGTCGCCGTCCAGCGAGCGGATGCCCTGGTTGGTCTTGAAGTGGTACTTGACCCAGTAGGCGTCGCCCTCGGCGCTGACCCACTGGTAGGTGTGCGAGCCGTAGCCGTTCATGTGGCGGTAGGAGGCCGGGATGCCGCGGTCGCCGAACAGCCAGGTGATCTGGTGGGTCGAGGCGGGCGAGTGGGCCCAGAAGTCCCAGACGTTGTCCGCCTCCTGCACGCCGGTGTACGGGTCACGCTTCTGCGAGTGGATGAAGTCGGGGAACTTGAGCGGGTCCTTGATGAAGAACACCGGGGTGTTGTTGCCGACCAGGTCGTAATTGCCCTGCGCGGTGTAGAACTTCAGCGCGAAGCCGCGCGGGTCGCGCACCGCGTCGCTGGAGCCCAGGTTGCCGGCCACGGTGGAGAACCGCAGGAAGACCTCGGTGCGCTTGCCGACCTCGGCGAGGAAGTCCGCGCGGGTGTACTGCGACACCTCGTCGGTGACCTCGAAGTAGCCGTACGCACCGGAGCCGCGGGCGTGCACGACGCGCTCCGGGATGCGCTCGCGGTTGAAGCGGGCCAGCTTCTCCAGCAGCTGCTGGTCCTGGATCAGCAGCGGACCGTACTCGCCGGCCGAGGCCGAGTTCTGGTTGTCGGCGACCGGGGCGCCGGACTCCGTGGTCAGGATCTTGGACATGGAGGGGTCCTTCAGGTGTCGATAAAAGCGGTGCGTGGAGAGTGATGTGACGTGTCGTCAGTTTCTCGGCGCGCGCAGGGCTCCGCCTGATCGCCGAACGGGCGCCGGATCGCCGAACGGGCGTCAGGCGCCCAGCAGGCGCCACACCGCCGAGCGGCGGCGGGAGGAGTGCTCGCCGTCGGGGCCGTCGGCGGGCCGGAGCGCGGCGACGGCGCCGGCGGCCGCGGCCTGGTCCGCCAGCGGGCGGGCGGCGGTCAGCGCGGCGGCCTCGTCGGCGGTCAGGCCGGCCTCGGTGAGGGCCGCAGCGGCCTCGGCGGCCGGGACGGCGTTGAACCAACGCAGCGCGAGGGCCGCGCGGCCGGCCTCGGTGAGACGGCCGGTGAGCCGGAGGCGGGCGAGGCCGCCGTCCGGGTGGACGTTGATGCGCACGTGGGTCACCGGGCGGCCGGCGTCGAGCCGGAAGCGGTGCCGGGTGTCGGGCTGCAGGCGGGTGCGGGGCAGGATCTCGAACCATTCGCCGTCGGCCGGGTCCGCCCCGGTCGAGGCGTCGAAGCCGACGAGGTCGGCCCAGCCGGGGGCATTGGCGACGAAGTGGGTGGTGTCCACCTCGGCGGCCAGGGCCTCACCGCCCCCGGCCAGGGCGATCTGCACCCAGTCGTTGGCCTTGTCGCGCCGACGCCGGGTCTCCCAGCCCTCGCCCATGACGGAGGCGCGACCGGGAGCGTTCAGGTTGTGCGGGGAGGAGAAGTAGCGGTCGGACGCCGCCTCGGCCACGCCGCCGTACTCCTGGGCGGCCAGGTCGAAGGTTAGGCCGTCCAGTTCGCGCGGGTCGGGCAGCACCTCGCCGTGGACGCGCAGCCGGGCGACGCCGCCGTCCGGGAAGATGTTGAGGCGGATGTGGGTGTAGCGGTTGGCGTCCTCGACGGCGAACTCGTGGGCGGTGTCGCCCTGGAGCGGGGTGCGCGGCACCAGCGTGGTCCACTCGGCGTCCGCCACTTCCTCGGGCGAGGGGTGGCCGGGCACGGAGGCGGCCTCGACGGAGGCGCTCTCCGGGTAGTTGCCGGTGAAGTGGGCGGTGTCCACGACCAGGCCGCGGACCACACCGCCGGCGCCGAGCCGGACGATCGCCCAGTCGTGGTCCTGGTCGGTGGGGTGGGGCTGGTCGGCGGAGACGCCGCGGCGGCGCTTGGACTCCCAGCCGTCCATGATCTGGCCCTTGTGGCCGAAGGTGTGCGGGCGGAACTCGGCAGGCTTGGCGACCAGGAGGTTCTCGGCGTCGGCGAAGGTGTCCTCGTTGGTGGCGACGACGCCCGCGCCGAGCAGCCGCGAGGCCAGGTTGACCAGCTCGGTGAAGGGAGCGCTCGGGGTGTCGGCAGTGGTCACGAAGTCTCCTCAGGACGGGCGATCGGACGGGGTGGTGGGGGCGGCGGCGGGCCGGGTGAGCGGGCGGCCGAAGGGCTCGGTCGAGACGTCCACCGCGCGGCCGCGCAGCCAGGTGGTGCGGACCGCGCCGGTCAGCGTCCGGCCCGCGTACGGGGTCACGGGGTTGCGGTGGTGCAACTCGCGGGGGTGGACGGCGAATTCGCCGTCGGGGTCGAAGGCGACCAGGTCGGCGTCGCAGCCCGCCGCGATGGCGCCCTTGACCCCGGTGAGGCCGGCGAGTTCGGCCGGTCCGGCGGACATCCAGCGGACCACGTCGGCGAGGCCGTGGCCGCGGCGGCGGGCCTCCGTCCAGATCGCCGGCAGGCCCAGTTGCAGGGAGGCGATGCCGCCCCAGGCGGCCGCGAAGTCACCGCTGCCGCCGTACTCGGGCAGCAGCTTGAGGTCGGGGGTGGAGGGCGAGTGGTCGGAGACGACGGCGATGAACTCGCCGTCCGCCAGGGCCTGCCAGAGCAGGTCGCGGTTGGTCTCGTCGCGGATCGGCGGGCAGCACTTGAAGGCGGTGTCGCCGTCCGGCACCTGCTCGGCCGCCAGGGTCAGGTAGTGCGGGCAGGTCTCGGCGGTCACCTGGACGCCGTCCTCGCGGGCCTGGCGCAGCAGCGGCAGCACGGCGGCGGAGGAGACGTGCAGGATGTGGACGCGGGCGCCGGTGCGCCGGGCGGTGTCGAGCAGGACGGCGACGGCGGCGGTCTCCGCGTCGGCGGGGCGGGAGGCGAGGAAGTCGCGGTAGTGGACGCCGGGTTGCTGCGGGGCGGCGGCCAGCACGGCCGGGTCCTCGGCGTGGATGATCGCCAGCGCCCCGAGCCGGGCCTGCTCGGCCAGCGCGGCCTCCAGGTCCGCGGCCTCGACGTGCGGGAACTCGTCGACGCCGGAGGGGGCGAGGAAGCTCTTGAAGCCGAACACGCCGGCCTCGTGCAGCGGCGCGAGGTCCGGGACGTTGCCGGGGACGGCGCCGCCCCAGAAACCGAGGTCGACCCAGGCCTGGCCGTCCGCGGCCTTCCGCTTTGCGGCCAGGCCGTCCAGCGTGGTGGTGGGCGGGACGGAGTTGAGCGGCATGTCGATGATCGTGGTGACGCCGCCGGCCGCGGCGGCCCGGGTGGCGGTGGCGAAGCCCTCCCACTCGGTGCGGCCGGGCTCGTTGACGTGCACGTGGGTGTCGACCAGGCCGGGCAGCAGGGCGGTGTCGCCGAGGTCGGCGAGGCCGCCGTCGCCGCCGGGTCGGTCGCCCGCGAGGAGCGAGCCGTACGCGGCGACCTGCTCGATCTTCCCGTCCCGGATCAGCACGTCGGCGGGGCGCTCACCGTCGGGCAGGAGCACCCGTCGGGAGCGGATCACCGCTGGCTGGCTGAAAGGCATGGGAGACCTCCGAAACCTGGAAGTTGGGGGTGGGCGCCGGGCAGGAACCGGGCTTGAACCGGGCGGGGAACCGGGAGGGAACCGGGCGGGGAACCGGGAGGGAACCGGGCGGGGAAGCGAAGGATTGCCGGGAGCCTAGGCCCGCCTTCAACAAAACGTCAATGGAGGAACGTGCGAGGGAAACGTACGGGGGATCCGCACGCCCCATCGGCATGAGGGATCGGCCCGACCGATCGGCGTGCGGGACCGGGGTGCGGCGGATCGGCACGAGGGATCAGCCGGCCAGCAGCTCGCCCGCCAGCCGCTCCCCCGCGACCTCGGCCAGCTCGCCGGCCTTGGTCATGCTGTCCCCCGGCCGCTCGGCGAGGTCGGTGAGGGCGATCGCGGCGGTGAACCCGGCGGCCCGCCACTCGGGCTCGGACAGCTCCAGCCGCCCCGCCACGGCAGCTACCCGAACCCCCGCCCGGGCGGCCGCCGCGGCAACGCCGGCGGGGGCCTTGCCGTGGAGCGTCTGCGCGTCCAGACAGCCCTCGCCGGTCACGACGAGGCGTGCCCCACGCACGGCCTCGTCGAAACCCAGCAGTTCGAGCAGCAGCTCGATACCGGGTCGCATGGTGGCGCCGAGCAGCGCGAGGGCGGCGAAGCCCACCCCGCCGGCGGCCCCGGCGCCGGGGGCGTCACGCACGTCCCGTCCGGTGGCCAGGGCGACCTGGTCGGCGAAGCGGGTCAGGCCCTCCTCCAGGATCACCAGGTCGTCGCCGTCGGCGCCCTTCTGCGGGCCGTAGACGGCGGTGGCGCCGCGCGGGCCGAGCAGCGGGTTGTCCACGTCGCAGGCCACGACGATCTCGACGCCGGCCAGCACGTCGGCCAGCGGGCCGGGCTCGATCCGGTCGAGCCTGCGCAACGCGGCTCCGCCGGGGGGCAGTTCGGCGCCCTCGGCGTCGAGCAGGCGGGCCCCGAGGGCCTGGACCATGCCCGCGCCGCCGTCGGTGCAGGCGCTGCCGCCGAGGCCGAGCACGATCCGTTTGGCGCCGAGCGCCACGGCCCGGCCGATCAGCTGACCGACGCCGTAGGAGCCGGCCGCGAGCGGGGCGGTGCGGCCGCCGGGGAGCCGGGCGAGACCGGAGGACTGCGCGAGCTCGACCACGGCGGTGTCCTCCCGCACGGCCAGCGCGGCGTCCACCGGCAGGCCGGTCGGGCCGGCCACCTTGGCCGGGACGCGGGTGAAGCCGGCCGCGAGCGCGGCGGCCAGGGTGCCCTCGCCGCCGTCGGCGACGGGCAGTTCGCGCACCTCGACGCCGGGCGCGGCGCGCCGGACGCCGGCGGCGATCCGGGCGGCGACCTCGGCGCCCTCCAGGGTGCCCTTGAACTTGTCGGGAGCTACGACCACATGGCCCTGGTGGGGGGTGACGGGCATGGTGCGGTCCTCACTTCCGTACGGGGTCTGGCGATGTTTCGACAGCCTGTGCCAAGCATGGGCCCGGGTGCACCTGGGGTGCGACCCCCCGTCAGGAGAAACGCCCCCGCTCGGGAGACTCGGGAGATACGCCCCCGGTCAGGAGATACGCCTCCGGTCAGGAGATACGCCTCCCGCCGGGAGGGTGCGACTCCCGTCGGGAGGTGCGACCCCCTCCCCGCCGTTCCCCTCGTCCCGCTTCCGACGTACGAGAGGCTCCCCTCGGCGGGGAGGGGGCCAGGCGAGGCGTACCGGCACGACCGAAGTGCCCCCGACAGGGGAGTACGCCTCACCGGCTGGATCGACCGGCGGGCGGGCGGATGAGCCCCGGTCCCGGCCGCCGGTCGGGTCTGGCCTCCTGGCGGCGCGGGCACGACCGGATGAGGTACACGCCACCAGGAGGAGTTCACGAAGGCCCGAGGAGCCCCGGGGCCTACTTGACCTCGCGGCCCGAGAGGCGCTCGACACCGCGCAGCAGCGCCGAGTGGTCGAGCGAGCCGTCGCCGTTGGCGCGGGCGGAGGCGACCAACTGGGCCACCACGGCGCCGACCGGCAGCGCGGCGCCCACGGCGCGGGCGGCGTCGGTGACGATGCCCATGTCCTTGTGGTGCAGGTCGATCCGGAAGCCGGGGGCGAACTCGCGGTCGACCATGTTCGCCTTCTTGCGGTTCAGCACGGTCGAACCGGCCAGGCCGCCACCGAGCACGTCCAGCGCGGCGGGCAGGTCGACGCCGGCGTTCTCCAGGAACACCACGGCCTCGGCGAGCACCTGGATGTTGACGGCGACGATCAGCTGGTTGGCGGCCTTGACGGTCTGGCCGGCGCCGGACGGGCCGACGTGGATGACCGTGGTGCCCAGGACGTCGAACAGCGGCTTGGCCTCGGCGAAGTCCTCGGCGGCGCCGCCGACCATGATCGACAGCACCGCCTCGACGGCACCGGCCTCGCCACCGGAGACCGGGGCGTCCAGGGTGCGCACGCCCTTCTCCTTGGCGGCCGCCTCGACCTTCTGGGAGGTCTGCGGGGTGATCGAGGACATGTCGATCACGAGGGTGCCGGGCCTGGCGTTCTCCAGCACGCCGCCCTCGCCCAGGACGGCCTGCTCGACGTGCGGGTCCGCCGGAACCATGGTGATGACGACCTCGGCGTCCTTCACCGCGTCCGCGATGCTGGTGGCGCCGTGGCCGCCGGCCGCGACCAGGGCGTCGATCTGCGGCTGGGTGAGGTTGTAGCCGGTGACGTGGTGGCCGGCCTTGACCAGGTTGGCGGCCATCGGGCTGCCCATGATGCCGAGGCCGATGAAGGCGATCTTGCGGCTCATCGCGTCGTTCCTTACGTCGTTCGTGGGGTGGGGAGGGTGGTGGGCCGGGCTTGCTCGGCGGCGTGTGGCCCGCCTACGCAGCGGTGCCGTGCCCGCTCACACGGCGGCGGTGCTCGCCTACTCGGCGACTGCTCGGCGGCTACTCGGCGGCGCGGTGCTCGCGCGGCAGCCACCCGAAGCTGTCGGCGCTGACGCCGGTGGAGGGGCGGTACTCCAGGCCGATCGGGCCGGTGTAGCCGGCGGCGGTGAGCCGGGCGAAGAGGTCCTCGAAGTCCAGCCCGCCGGTGCCGGGCTCGTTGCGGCCCGGGTTGTCGGCGATCTGCACGTGGCCGAACCGGTCGGCGTAGGCGTCGATGACGGCCGGCAGGTCCTCGCCGTTCCTGGCCAGGTGGTACAGGTCGCAGAGGAACTTCGCGTTGCCCAGGCCGGTGGCGGCGTTGACCTTGTCGACCACCTCGACCGCGGCGGCCGCGGAGACCAGCGGGTAGTCCGGGGACTCCGCCGTGTTGAGGGCCTCGATCAGCAGGATCGCACCGATCTCGTGCGCGGCCCCGGCGGCGAGCACCAGGTTCTCCAGCGCGAGGGCGTCCTGCTCGGCGGCCTCGACGCCTTCGATCCGGTTGCCGTACAGCGCGTTGAGCGCCTTGGCGCCGAGCGAGGCGGCGAGCCCCGCGGCGACCGGGACGTTGGCCCGGAAGCGGTCCTTCTCGGAGGGCACCGAGACGGTGCCGCGGGCCCCGAGGGTGAGGTCGTCCAGGAAGTTGAGGCCGGTGAGCCGCACGCCCGCGTCGCCGAAGGCCTTGCGGAGGGTGTCCAGCTCGGCTTCGGACGGGGTGGGCTCGGCGCCGAAGGGCCACCACAGCTCGGCGGCGGTGAAACCGGCGGCGGCGGCCGCGGCGGGACGCTCCAGCAGCGGCAGTTCGCCGAACAGGATCGACAGGTTGACCGTGAAGCTGTGTCGGGAAGCGGCCGTCACGTCACTCACCTCTCACTCTCTTCCGAGATCCGCAACTTCCACGATCCGGAAGAGGGATTCTGCTTGGTGGAAGCATCTCCGGCTCGGCGAGCAGGTGTCAAGACCGCCGCAACATTTTGTTGAAGAAGCCCGGACGCGAACCCGGAAACCCCCTCCCGCCGGCACCGCGGCCGTCGGATCGACCGGCCCCTGCCCGCCCGCACCGGCGCTCGCTACAGTGAGCACGTGCGATTGATGGTGGAGTTCACGACAGAACCGTTCGAACTGGACACGTTCCCCGAGCACGCCGCGGCGGCCCGCCAGGTCGTCGACGAGGCCGGCCTGGCCGTCTCGGTCGGCCCCTTCGGGACCGGCGCCGAGGGCGAGGCCGACCAGGTGCTCGCCGCGGTGACCAAGCTGCTCCGGGAGACCCTGACCGCGGGCGCGACCCGGATCTCGGTCCAGGTCAGCGTGCTCGGCGAGGAGGGCGGTACGCCGTGACCGAGCACGTGGAACACCCGCTCGCCCTGGCGATCAAGCCGCTGCTGGACGCCGTCGGCGCGGCGCCCGTCCGACTGGACGAGGCGAAGTCCGAGGACGTCGTCCTGGAGTGGGAGGGCGCCCCGGCGCTCGCCGTCCGGCTGCCGCACCTGAGCAGCGCCCTGGACCGGCTGCTGGCCGAGATGGCCCGCCAGTTCGACGGCCGCCCGCTGGCCGAGCTGGATCGCGGGGAGAAGCAGCGGGTCGTCGCCCTCCTGGAGGAGCGCGGCGCCTTCACCGTCCGCCACGGGGTCGAGACGGTCGCCTCGGCACTCGGCGTCAGCCGGTTCACGGTGTACAACTACCTCAACCGCCAGGACGGCTCGAAGCCCTCCTGACCCCGGTCGATCCCCCGGTCGATTCCTCCAGCACTTCCGCCAGGACCTCCGCCAGGACTTCCTCCTGACGGAAACCTTCCGAACGGACGGACCCCGCCGGCGCGGCCAGCCTGAACCAGCCCCCGGCGGGGCGCACTTGGCGAATCGCACACGAATCGCGCCGGCAACGGCGGCCGGTTCAAAACGTAACCACCAACCGTTCAACAAAGTGTTGACGGCCGGGTGGGGTGGATCTAGCTTGTGCGGGTGGCACCACTCTTCAGGAGGTCCACCCGTGACCAACCACCCCCACACCCTTGACGCCCTGGCCGCGGCCGACGCCGCGGACCTGGAAGCCGTTCTGCTGGAGGTCTGCTCCAGCCCCCACTGGGCCGCCGCCGTCGCGCGGGCCAGGCCCTGGCCCGACCGGGAGTCCCTGCTCACCGCCAACGCGGCGGCCATGGCCGGGCTGACGGTCGCCGACCTGCACGACGCGATGGCCGGCCACGCCCGGATCGGCAAGCCCAGGACCGGCGACGCCAGCTCGCAGCGGGAGCAGGCCGGCGTCCAGGGCGCGGACCGAGCCCTCCTCGACGAACTGCACGAGGCCAACGCCGCCTACGAGGCCAAGTTCGGCCACGTGTTCCTGATCTGCGCGACCGGCCTCACCGCGGCCACCATGCTCGCCGCCCTGCGCGAGCGCCACCCCAACGACGCCGCCACCGAGGCGGAGATCGTCCGGGGCGAACTGCGCAAGATCAACGACATTCGGCTCAATCGCCTGCTCGACGCATCCTGACTGGACCTGGCGAACCCCGACAGATCCTGACGGATCGTTAGAATCTGCTGACGAATGATCACCTCTGCCATCAGTAAGGTCACTTCACCCATGACTGGCATCTCCACCCACGTGCTCGACACCAGCCTCGGCCGCCCGGCCGAGGGCGTCCCGGTCGAGCTCGCACTGCACACCGAGGGTGGCTGGCAGGTGCTCGGCACCTCCGCCACGGACTCCGACGGCCGGGCCAAGGACCTGCCGGCCGTGGAGGCGGGCTCGGTCGTCCGGCTGCTCTTCGACACCCGCGCCTACCACGCGCTCAAGTCCGCGGAGCCGCCGTTCTTCCCCGAGGTCTCGATCGTCTTCACGGTCGCGCCCGCGCAGCACCACTACCACGTGCCGCTGCTGCTCAACCCGTTCGGATACTCGGTCTACCGCGGAAGCTAGTAGACCGACCTGGAAGCCCTAGGAGCCACGTCATGGCCCACGTGCTCGGTCAGAACCAGTACGGCAAGGCGGAGAACCGCATCGTGCGGGTCTACCGCGACTCCACCCGGCACGAGATCAAGGACCTGAACGTCTCGGTCTCCCTCCGGGGCGAGTTCGAGGACGTCCACCTCACCGGGTCGAACGCCAACTGCCTCCCCACCGACACCACCAAGAACACCGTGTACGCCTTCGCCAAGGAGCACGGGATCGAGTCGGCCGAGGCCTTCGGCATCATCCTGGCCCGCCACTTCGTCGACGACACCGAGCGCGGCGTCGTGCACAGCGCCCGGATCCGGATCGAGGAGTACGCCTGGGACCGGATCAAGACGCCGGACAACTCGGCCCGCTTCATCGGCTCGGAGGAGGTGGGCCACTCCTTCGTCCGCAACGGCCAGGAGACCCGCACCACCGAGATCGTCTACGACGGCGAGACCGTCCAGGTCGTCTCCGGCCTCAAGGACCTCATCGTCATGAACTCCACCAACTCGGAGTTCTGGGGCTACATCAAGGACAAGTACACCACCCTGCAAGAGGCGTACGACCGCATCCTCGCCACCCAGGTCACTGCTCGCTGGAAGTACGGCTACGACGGCCGGGACGACCAGGCCCAGCCCAACTGGAACCGCTCCTACACCCACGTGCGGCGGCACCTGCTGGAGGCCTTCGCCGAGACCTACTCCTACTCGCTGCAGCAGACCCTGCACTCGATGGGCACCCGGGTCCTCAACAACCGCGCCGAGGTCGACGAAGTCCGCCTGGAGCTGCCCAACAAGCACCACTTCCTCGTCGACCTGGAGCCCTTCGGCCTCAAGAACGACAACGAGGTCTACTACGCCGCCGACCGGATGTACGGCCTCATCGAGGGCACCGTGCACCGCGAGGGCGTCGCCCCGGTCATCCCCGTCGCC
Source organism: Kitasatospora sp. NPDC058478 (assembly GCF_042720345.1). Classification (NCBI taxonomy): domain Bacteria; kingdom Bacillati; phylum Actinomycetota; class Actinomycetes; order Kitasatosporales; family Streptomycetaceae; genus Kitasatospora; species Kitasatospora sp. NPDC058478. The sequence goes on from NZ_JBHXML010000005.1 coordinate 89,762, forward strand.
TGACCGCCCCACCCCCATGGACACCGCCCGGAATCGCCGCACCCGCCGGCCCCCGAACGCCGGCCGCGTCCGGGCGGGCCGCAGTACCCGCACCACCAGCCCCACCAGCACGATCTGCCCCACCAGCGCCACCCGTTCCACCAGTTTCTCCACCCCCACCCACCGGAGTTCGTGTCTGCCTCGCGGCGGCCGGCCCGGGGCACTGGAGAAGCGCCCCGAGGGACTCCTGCACCGCCGTCCCGCCCTCGGGGCAGCTCCAGCGCCGCGGGCGCGCCGGGAGTCACGGGCACAAGAGGGGCTCGACATGGCACCCAGCGACACCAGCAGTAAAGACGGCGGTTCCACCCCGGAAAGAACCCCTGGCCCGGACGGCACGTCGGCACACCTCCCCGGTGAGCCGTCCGGGCCCGGAACCCACCCCGTGGACGAGTTGCTGCCCCCGGTGAAGCTCTTCTCCACCGGACTCCAGCACGTCGCCGCGATGTACGCGGGAGTCGTCGCACCCCCGCTCATCGTCGGCGCCGGCGTCGGGCTCTCCCCCGCCGAACTCGCCCTGCTCATATCGGCCAGCCTGTTCACCGCCGGACTGGCCACCCTGCTCCAGACCCTCGGCATCTGGAAGATCGGCGCGCGACTGCCGTTCGTCAACGGCGTCTCCTTCGCGGGAGTCGCGCCCATGATCGCCATAGCCAAGGGCTCCATCGAAAGAACGGGGGGCCCGAAGGACGCCCTCCCGGTGATCTTCGGAGCGGTGATCGTCGCGGGGATCCTGTGCTTCCTCGCGGCACCGTACTTCTGCAAGCTCATCCGGTTCTTCCCCCCGGTCGTCCAGGGCACCGTGATCACCCTCATCGGGGTGTCCCTGCTTCCGGTGGCGGTCAACTGGGCGCGCGGCGGCTCGCCGGGCGCCCCCGGATACGGCTCCATGCGGGCCGTCGGGCTCGCCGCGATCACCCTCGTCGCGGTGGTGCTCTGCAACCGGCTGCTGCGCGGCTTCTGGCAGCAGCTCTCGTTGCTCATCGGCCTGGCGCTCGGCACCCTGATCGCCTTCCCGCTGGGCCTGGCCGACTTCGGCGCGGTCAAGGACGCGAAGGTCTTCGCGCTCCCCTCCCCTTTCCACTTCGGCGCGCCCGTCTTCGACGCCGCCGCGATCGTCTCGATGTGCATCGTCATGGTGGTCGCCATGACCGAGTCCACCGCCGACATGCTCGCCCTGGGCAAGATCGTCGAGCGCGAGGCCGACGAACCCACGCTCGCCGCCGGCCTGCGGGCCGACGGACTGGCCACCGCGCTCAGCCCCGTCTTCAACGGCTTCGCCGCCAGCGCCTTCGCCCAGAACATCGGGCTGGTGGCGCTGACCAGGATCCGCAGCCGCTTCGTGGTCGCGGCCGGCGGCGGCATCCTGATCCTGCTCGGGCTCTTCCCCGTGCTCGGGTCGCTCGTCTCCCTGGTACCGCAGCCCGTCCTGGGCGGCGCCGGGATCGTGCTCTTCGGCACCGTCGCGGCGAGTGGCATCCGCACCCTCGCGGAGGCCGGGATGGAGTCCAGCTCGAACACCATCCTGGTGTCCGTGTCGCTCGGCGTCGGCATCGTCCCCATCGCGGTGCCGACCTTCTACGACTCCTTCCCGGAGGCCGTCCGGACCCTGATGCACTCCGGGATCTCGGCCGGCTGCGTGATGGCCGTCCTGCTCAACCTGCTCTTCCACCACGTCGGAGCCGCCCGCCGGACCAGAACCGGCCAGGCCTCCGGCGCGACGGTGCCGACGGCGACACCGTCCTGACCGGCCCGGGAGGGGCGCACGCCGCGTGGCGCACGCCCCTCCCGGCCCTCCCCCATAGGAGTGACACCATGGCAGTCCAGCCCCCACCCGCCGACCAGCGGATCGTCATCGAGAACGTCGCGATCGCCACCGTCGACGCCCACGACACCGAGTACGCCCGCGGCCACGTGGTCATCCTCGGCAACACGATCGAGTCGGTCGGCGACGGACCCGCCCCGCAGTGGCTGGACAACGTGGTGCGCCGGATCAACGGCGGGGGCCACCTGATCACCCCCGGCCTGGTCAACACCCACCACCACTTCTACCAGTGGATCACCCGCGGCCTCGCCCAGGACGACATCCTCTTCGACTGGCTCGTCGCCCTCTACCCGACCTGGGCCCGGATCGACGAGAAACTCGTCCACGCCGCCAGCCAGGGCTCCGCCGCCGCCCTCCTCAAGTCCGGCTGCACCACCGCCTCCGACCACCACTACGTCTTCCCCAAGGACGGCGGCGACGTCCTCGGCGCCTCCATCGAGGCCGTCCAGGAGCTCGGCCTGCGGTTCACCGCGCTGCGCGGCTCCATGGACCGCAGCAAGAAGGACGGCGGCCTCCCGCCGGACCACGCGGTCGAGGAGCTCGACGACATCCTCACCGCCTCCGAGGCCGCCGTGGACACCTACCACGACTCCTCCTTCGGCTCGATGCTGCACATCGCCATCGCGCCCTGCTCGCCGTTCTCGGTCTCCACCGACCTGCTCCGCCAGTCCGCCGAACTCGCCCGCCGCAAGGGCGTCCGGCTGCACACCCACGGCTCGGAGACCGCCGAGGAGGAGCAGTTCTGCAAGGAACTGTTCGGCATGGGCCCGACCGACTACTTCGAGTCCGTCGGCTGGCTCGGCGAGGACGTCTGGATGGCGCACTGCGTCCACATGAACGACTCCGACATCGCCAAGTTCGCCGAGACCGGCACCGGCGTGGCCCACTGCCCCTCCTCCAACGCCCGGCTGGCCGCCGGGATCGCCCGCGTCCCCGACATGCTCAGGGCCGGCGTCCCGGTCGGCCTCGGTGTCGACGGCACCGCCTCCAACGAGTCCGGCGAACTCGGCACCGAGCTGCGCAACGCCCTGCTGATCAACCGTCTGCACGGCTCCCCGGCCGCCCTCACCGGCCGCCAGGCGCTGCGGCTGGGCACCATGGGCGGCGCCCGGGTGCTCGGCCGCCAGGACGAGATCGGCTCGATCGAGGTCGGCAAACTCGCCGACCTGGCGCTGTGGAAGATCGACGGCATCCTGCACTCCTCCATCGCCGACCCGGTCGCCGCCCTCACCTTCGGCGCCCTGCCGCCGCTGGCCGTGCTGTTCGTCAACGGCAACGCCGTCGTCGAGAAGGGCCAGCTGACCACCGTCAACGAGGACCGGATCGCCCGCGCCTGCGCCCGTGCCGCCAAGGAGCTCGCCGCCCGGCCGCTCTGACGCCCCGCCGCTGCTCCTCCACCCCTGAACTCCGGGCCGCCCAGGGACGGTGCGTGACCCGGACTCCGCAACCCGGCCTTCCCGGCCGGCGCGCGGACCGCAGCCCCGGACCCACGGCGAGGGTCCGGGCTGCGGCGTTCCCGGGGGTGGGTGACAAGTGACGGACAACAGCGAACAGATAACAGATGACGAAAGTTGTCATCTGTTATCTGTTCGCTGAAATCTGTTCGCCGTGATTCGCTTGCTGTGATCCGTCCGCTGTGGTGCGTCCGCTGCTACGCGCCCGGTCTCAGGCGGTGCGCCCGAGCGAGCCGAGGTAGGCGCGCCAGCCGCCGTGGTGGGTGATCTCGCGGTGCACCCCCCGCTCCACCTCACCGCGGGCGAGCAGCATCGACAGGCAGGCGGAGCCGTCGTCGAGCTCGATGACGCCGAGCTCCAACTCCCGCGGCTCGCCGGGGAGGATGACGTCACGCAGGTGCTCCAGGGTGATCTCGTAGAGCTCGCCCTCGATGGCCGTGTCGACCGCCGGATCGGCGAGCAGGCCCGGGCAGACGTCGTCGATCGAGAAGAAGCGGTAGCCGGGGGCCGTCCGGGCCGGGCCGATCAGCGAGTCGGCGACCTTGGCGTGGAACGGTCCGCCGACCATGGCCTGGCCGTTGAAGAAGATGCGGGGCACGGTTGAACTCCTTACCGGGTACCGGGAAAAGGCCGTTCCGCACGGCGACGAGAGGACAGGTGGAATCGTCGCCGTACGGAACGGAGCAATGGGCCGGCGGGACTGCTACAGCCTGGCAGGCAGCAGCGGCGGCGCCGGCGGATAGATTGGGGCTCAGCCCAGCAGGGGAAGCGCGGGGAGGGTCAGGAAGTCCGCGAACTCCTCGGCCAGGGCGACCTGTTCGAAGAGCTGGGCGGCCTCGCGCCAGCGGCCGCCGGCGTAGGCGTCCGCACCCAGCTCGGCCAGGAGTTCGGCCAACTCCGCGGCGACCAGGGCGCGGACGAGGTCCGCGGTGGCCTTCTCGCCGGTGTCGGACAGGACGACGCCGTTGTGGATCCACTGCCAGATCTGCGAGCGGGAGATCTCGGCGGTGGCGGCGTCCTCCATCATGTTGAAGATGCCGACCGCGCCGAGGCCGCGCAGCCAGGCCTCGATGTAGCGGATGCCGACCTGGACGGCGTTGTGCAGCCCCGCGCGGGTGCAGGTGCCGTCGGCGCCGGCGATGTCGAGCAGCTGGGTCGCGGTGACCGGCTCGGAGGGCCCGGGGTCGTCCTTCTGGTGGGGGCGCTCGCCGAGCACCGCGTCGAAGGAGGCACGGGCGACCGGCACCAGGTCCGGGTGGGCGACCCAGGAGCCGTCGAAGCCGTTGCCGGCCTCGCGGTCCTTGTCCGCCTTGACCTTCTCCAGGGCGGCGGCGTTGACCTCCGGGTCCCTGCGGCTGGGGATGAACGCGGCCATGCCGCCGATCGCGTGGGCGCCGCGCTTGTGGCAGGTCTGCACCAGCAGGCGGGTGTAGGCGGCCATGAACGGCGAGGCCATGGTGACGCTGTTGCGGTCCGGCAGGACGTACTGCTCGCCGGCGTCGCGGAAGTTCTTGACGATCGAGAACAGGTAGTCCCAGCGCCCGGCGTTGAGGCCGGCCGCGTGGTCGCGCAGCTCGTAGAGGATCTCGTCCATCTCGAACGCGGCGGTGATGGTCTCGATCAGCACGGTGGCGCGGACGGTGCCGTGCGGGATGCCGAGCGCGGCCTGGGCGTGGGTGAACACGTCGTTCCAGAGCCGGGCTTCGAGGTGGCTCTCGGTCTTCGGCAGGTAGAAGTACGGGCCGGAGTTGGGGTCCTCGGCGCCCTTGGCGAGCAGCCGGGCGGCGTTGTGGAAGAAGTACAGGCCGAAGTCGAGGAAGGCTCCGGCGACCGGGGTGCCGTCGACGAGCAGGTGGTTCTCGTCCAGGTGCCAGCCGCGCGGGCGGACCACGACGGTGGCGAGTTCGGCGGCGGGCTTGAGGGCGTACGCCTTTCCGGCGGGGGTGGTGAAGTCGATCCGGCCCTCGAAGGCGTCGATCAGGTTGATCTGGCCGCTGACCACGTTCTCCCAGGTCGGGGAGGTGGCGTCCTCGAAGTCGGCGAGCCAGATCCGCGCACCGGAGTTGAGGGCGTTGATGACCATCTTGCGGTCGGTGGGGCCGGTGATCTCGACCCGGCGGTCCTGGAGGGCGCGGGGCGCCTCGGCGACCTTCCAGTCGCCGGCCCGGACGTCGGCGGTGTCGGGGAGGAAGTCCAGCGTGCCGGCCCTGGCGATCTCCGCCCGGCGGGCCTTCCGCCCGGCCAGGAGCTCCTGTCGGCGCCCTTCGAAAGCGCGATGGAGGCCGACGACGAAGGCGACCGCCTCCGGAGTGAGCACCTCCTCCGCCCGGTGAACGCGCGGACCGGCGACAGTGACGACCGGAGCAGCGGGGGAGGCGCCGACGGGTCCCTGTTCTGTAGCCATGGGCAGGACACTCCTAAGCGGTTGAGCCTGGCGGAGGGAGCTCCGGTGGGAACTTCCTTGATCGGAACCCGCCTGTCGGCGAGTTCGATTCTGTAAGGTGGAGACTAGTTTCCGCGATACAGAATTTCAACGGTTTGTTGATGTGATCGCCGGGACTCTACTCCTCCCCGACAGCGAAGGGAACGCCGGTGGTTTCGACCCCCGACACAGCACCGACGACCAGCACGGACCGCGCGACCGGCGGTGTGCAGTCCGTCGAGCGCGCCTTCCAACTCCTGGAGGCGCTGGCCGACTCCGGCGGCGTGGCCACCCTCAGCGAGCTCTCCGCCAGCTCCGGCCTGCCGATGCCGACCATCCACCGCCTGGTTCGTACCCTCGTCCAGCAGGGCTATGTACGCCAGGACACCGCGCGTCGCTACACCCTCGGCCCGCGGCTGATCCGCCTCGGCGAGACGGCCGGCCGACTGCTCGGCAGCTGGGCCCGCCCCTACTTGGCCGAACTCATGGAGGCCACCGGCGAGACCGCCAACCTGGCGGTGCTGGAGGGCGGCGAGGTGGTGTACGTCGGGCAGGTGCAGTCGCGGCGCTCGATGCGGATGTTCACCGAGGTCGGCCGACGGGTGCAGCCGCACTGCACGGGCGTCGGCAAAGCGCTGCTCGCCCAGCTCCCCGAGGACGAGGCGCGCGCCATCCTGGGCCCCAACCCGCTGCCCGCACACACCGAGTACACCGTCACCGATCCGCAGGAACTGCTGCACCAGCTCGCCGAGGCGCGCGAGCGCGGCTACGTGGTCGACGACCAGGAGCAGGAGATCGGCGTCCGCTGCATCGCGCTCGCCGTACCGGGCGCACCGACGCCCACCGCCCTGTCGGTGTCCGGCCCGGAGGCCCGCATCCGGGCCCTGGAGGAGCAGACCGGCGCGTCCTCGCTGGTGCCGGTGATGCACCACATCGCGACCCGGCTGGGGCAGGTCCTCGCTCCCTGACTCATCGTCAGCACCCGTTTCACGCACGGGAAGTCGGTCCCGCCGACTTCCCGTGCGCGCGTTCCCCCGTTCGAGCGGACGCCGAGCGGGTTGCACCGGGCCCCGACGCAGGCTCCGCCACCCTGGTGCGGACGCGGCCCGCAACGGCGCGGGCGGCCGGAGCACAGGGACAGGGTGGACGACGATGACGTACAGGCGTTCGGCAGCGCGGGGCGGGTCCAACCAGGGCGGGCGCGGGCAGGGCGGGTCCGGGCAGGGCGGCAGGCTCTGCGGATTCCGCGCGGCCTCGCTGGTCGCGGCCGTGGCGGCCGGCTGTTCGGTGGCGACGCTGGCCGCCGGCCCGTCCTGGGCGCTGCGGCGGCCCGAGCCCCGGCCGGCGGTGGACACGGCAGCCCCCGCGGCGTCCCGCTCCGATCTGGAGGTGGTCCGGCTCGACCCGGACGCCGCCCCGCCCGGCGGCACCACCACCATCCACGCCTTCATCGCCAACCGCGGCCCGGACACCACCGCCGCACCGTTCACCGTGCTGGTGACGCTGCCACCCGGGGTCACCCCCGAGGGCCCGTACTACCCGGAGGACTGCGAGGTGCGGCTCAACGGCCGACAGGTGCGCTGTGTCTTCCCAGCCGGACTGCCCCCGCTGCGCAGCGCGACCGCACTGGTGCCGGTGAGGTTGTCCCCTGACCTGCCGATCGGCAGGCTCACCGGCGGCTCGGTCGCGGTGCGCGACGTGGACGACCCGGACGAGGGGAACAACCGGCAGCCGTTCGACATCACGGTGGTCGAGACGGCTCCCGGTTCCTGACCCGAAAGACCCGAAGGCCCTACCGGTACACGCGGACGCAGTCGGCGGCGAAGGTGATCGGGGCGATGCCCTGCGGCGCCGGGTGGTACTTCCCCGCACCGACCGACAGGTTGCGGATCAGGTACGCCGACCAGTTGGCGCCGACACCCTTGCCGTCCGAGAACACCTTGGCGCTCGCGTCGGTGTAGTACCTGGGGTTGCCGGGGCTGACGTGGTTGGTCGGCTCCAGCAGGTTCGGATTGTCGGGGTGGTACTCGAAGGAGTCGACCTCCCCGTTGTCCACGGGCCCACGGGTCAAGCGAGCCAGTTGTCGACCTGGCTCTCGGCCTCCGGTGCCCAGGCGAGTTCCAGGTGGTTGAGGCCGGTGAGCAGCCGGGTGCCGCCGATCGTCGCGATGCCGGTGGTGTCCAGTGCGCTCGCGGTGAACACGATGCCGTCGCTGGGCCCCCGGTTCTCGTTGAGCACGCCCGGGATGTCGGCGGACCCGCCCGCGAGCAGGTAGGTGCGCACCGACGCCGGGACACCCGCCTGTTGCAGCGGCGCGATCAGCGAACCGGCGTCGATCGCCGCCTGGATGCCCTGGCCGGAGGTGTAGAAGCCCTGGCCGCCGTAGTAGGTGGTCCACCAGTCCTGGGCGGTGCCGTCCACCCCGTACCGGCCGTCCCAGCGGGCGAGCAGCTGGCGCTGGCCCGGGTAGCAGTCGTAGCCGCCGGTGGGCAGCACGCCGAGGCAGGGTTGCGCGGTGTACGTGCCGTAGCAGGTCATGTACAGGTGCGGGGACGGCGCGTTGGCGGTGCCGCCGCAGGCCGGCCAGCTCGCGAGGTCGAACGACCAGCCGTGCGCGTACACGTAGTCGAGCCCGCCGTTCGGACCGCCGAGGGTGATCAGGCGGCGCACGTCGCCCGCGTAGGCCCGCCCCCAGGACGGGCGCACCGAGGACACGTACGCCCGGGCGGCGACCTCGCCCTTGCTCCACGCCACCACGTCCACCTGGGGGACGCCGAGGCGGGCCCGGATCAGCGCGACGGCGTCGCCGACGGCCTGCGCCTGGAGCAGGTTGTCGCCCTGCTTGTGGGCGAAACCGATGGCGAACACCCGGTGGCCGGTGCCGGCGAGGTACTGGGCGAGGCCGGTGGACGGGCAGGCGGAGGCACCGCAGGTGCCGCTCTCCCCCGGGTTCGCCCAGGCGCGGTCGGCGTTGTCGTTGGCGCCGTGGACCAGCAGCACGGGAGTCGGGCGGCTACCGGTGTCCCAGCCGGTCGCCGAGTACAGCAGGAAGCGGCTGGAGGAGGGCTGGCCGGTGCCGCCGAAGTACGTCCGGCGGGCGCCGTCCTGGTCGCCACGCCCGTCGGCCGGGTACTGCTCGGCGCGGAAGCCGGGGGTGGTGTCGAGGTAGCGCTCGACCTTGGCCCAGCCGTTGCCGGGGGCGGGGAAGGCGGCTTCGAGGGTGAGCGGGGCGGTGACCGCCTGGGCGGCGGTCCGGGCGGGGGCGGCCTGGGCGGCGGCCTCGGCGGGGGTGGGGGTGCCGAGGAGCAGCGCGGCGAGGGTGAGCAGGAGGGCGGACAGCCCGGCAGGGGTGCGTCTGATGGCGGTGGGGGTGTGCCGCACGGGAGTGGGGGTGCGTCTCATAGGGGTGGACGGTAGGACCGGCCGTCGGCGGGCTCCCAGGTGCCGGTCGCACACCCCGCAGGCCTGCGCGGTGGCGGCCGGTGCCGTGGCGCACCGCCCACGGGTGCGCCCACCCGGCTCACCGGGTCGGATAAATTGGAGCTCCGACATCTTCCGCAGTGCACAAGACCGCCGTGCACGGCCTCACAGGAACGAGGTACCGCCCCACCATGACCGCGCCCCTGCCCGCCTTCGCCGGCCGCACCTACCTCTTCCGGGCCGACAACGGAGCGGCCTTCCGCAACACCTACTCGGCCGACGGCAGGCGGCTGCGCTGGGAGGGCCTCGGCGAGTCGGCGGGCCAGTGGGAGGACGTGCGGCTGCACGTCGCCGAGGTGGCACCGGAGATCTACTTCATCAGCTGGACCGAGGAGAGCGGGATCACCGTCAGCCACGTGATGGACCTCGGCCGGCTGACGGTGCGCGCCTTCTGGACGTACGAGGGCGAGGGCGGCCGCGTCGGCGAGCTGCACACCGGGACGCTGGAGCGGGTGGCCTGAGCCTCGCCGCTCCCGCGCCCCTCGCTGTCCGCCGGCTCGCTCAAGCCGTCTGAGCAGACTGCCTGCTCAGACGGTCCGCTCAGACGGCCTGCTCAGGCGGTCTGCTCAGGCGGTCTGGTTCGGGACCTTGAGGTGCTGGGACAGCCACTCCAGCGAGGACGGCAGCAGCGCGCTCCAGGTCTCGAAGTTGTGGCCGCCGTTCTCCAGCATGCTGTAGGAGACCTTCATCGGGGACTGCGCGGCATCGACGAAGGCCTCGGTGTCGTGCCGGTAGTCGCCGTCGCCCTTCTTGGTGCCGGCCAGCAGCACGGACACCTTGGGCTGCGGCAGGTTCTTCAACCGCCACATCAGGTTGGCCTCGTCACGACGCTGCTTGCTGCCGCCGAACAGGTCGCCCGTGGTCGGGTCGTCGGCGGCGTCGTAGTAGGCGGAGAGCGCGACGGCGGTCGGAAAGACGTCCGGGTGGCGCATGGCCAGCTTGAGGGCGCAGTAGCCGCCGGTCGAGTTGCCCATGAAGGCCCAGGCCTGCGGGTCGGAGGAGACCCGGAAGCTCGCCTGGATCGCTGAGGGGACGTCCTTGGTGAAGTACGTGTCGGACTGCGCGCCGCCCGGGATGTCCTCGCACTCGGTGTCCTGCGGCAGGGCCGGCGAGGGGCGCATCAGCACCATGACGGTCGGCTGCATCTTGCCGTCCTGGAGCAACTTGAGTGCTGCGCCCGGGTAGTTGAACCGGGTGATCAGGTTCTCGGCGATCCCGGGGAAGCCGGTGCTGACGATCACCGCCGGGAACTGCCGCTGTGCGTACTCCGGTTGGAAGTACTGCGGCGGCAGGAAGACGTACCCCTCGGTGGACAGCCGGCTGGCCGCGCCGTCGATCCGCACCTTGCGGATCTCGCCGGACTGGCTGGGCTCGCGACCCATCGCGCCGCCGCCCTTGACGGAGGCGTGGCCGATCGTCTCCACGAGCAGCCGGCCGGACGCGTCCGCCTTGTTGTGGATCACCACCGGGCCGGTGTCACCGGTGCCCAGCAGGTCGCCCCAACTGCTGTAGAAGGCGAAGTAGTTGTTCGCCACCAGGCCGAGCGCGGCCAGCACCGCGAGCTGGGTGGCGAGCAGTGCGCCGATCCGGCCGAGCACCGCCTGCCAGGTCTGCTTGGCGAGTCTTGGCCACAGCCAGACCGTGCCGGCCGTCATCACGACGGCGATCAATACGGCCAGCGCCAACACCTTGTGGCTCGTCAGACCCATGTCCTACTTGCTCCCACGCCTCGAACTCCCCGCCCCCTCCGTCCAGGACATCCGAGGTGGTCACCCCGGTTCCCCCGCCGGGGCGCGCGATCACCCACCCTAACGGGGCCTGGGAGGAGGAACGGGTGACAGATGACAGCCGACAGATAACAGATAACAGATAACAGATAACGAAATCTGTCAGCTGTTATCTGTTCGCGGCCTGACGGGCTCAGCCCTCCCGCCCGTAGAGCCGCAGCCCCGCCGTGAGTTCGCGCATGCAACGCGCACCGAGCTCCCGCGGGGAGCCCGGGCCGGCCGTGGGGGCGTCCGAGGCGGCCCACTCCTCCAGCGCGACCCGGATCGCGGCCGTCGCCGCAGCGGCGGCCAGTCGGATCTCCAGCGGGTCGGTGCCACCCGGACAGCGGGCCGCGAGGACCGTCCGCAGCCGCTCCTCGGAGTCGGCGTGGACGCGCTGCCACGTGCCGTCGAGGCGCGGGTCACGCAGCAGGCTTCGAGTCCACTCCATCGCCTCGACCGCCTCGCCGTCGGGCGGGGTCAGCGAGGCGACCGCCGAGCGCTCCAACGCCTCGCGCAGCGGCAGATCGGCCGGGGCCTCGGCGAGCTGGTCGACCCAGCGGCGCCCACCGGCCGCCAGCAGTGGCGCGACGGCGTCCTCCTTGACGGAGAAGTACCGGTAGAAGGTGCGCAGCGAGATGCCCGCCGCGAGGGCGATCTCCTCGGCGGTGGTCGCCTCGGCCCCGCGCTCGGCGAAGAGCGCGGCGGCGGTGCGGGCGATGTCCAGCCGGGTGGCGTCGCGGCGGCGCTGGTTCAGGGTGGGGCGTCCGGTCACAGGGTCAGCGTACGCGGGCCGGTGCCACTGTGGCGTGGTGCGCCGAAGTGGCACTCAGAAGACTTATTGGCACGTCATGCCATAAAGGCGTACCGTGCCTCTTGAGGTCGAGAGGCCACGAACGAACGGAGTACCACCAGTGCGACACGAAGTCGCTTCGCCCAAGCAGACGACCTGCAAGAGGAAGGAGTGAACAGGTAGGCCGTCTCGGACCAGTGTCCAGGGTCCGTCCCCAGGCTCGCATGCGTCGCTGGCAACGGCGGGGTGTGAAGCCGAGCCGGTTAAGCCCAAGAGCGACCCGCGCCATCGGGTGGCAACAGGCGAAGGGGAAGGCCGGACGGGCTAATGAAAATGAACCCTTGATGACGTCCCGTTACTCCGAAGTCGCGTCGATGGCGACGTACTCGGCGACTGGTAGGACCTGGCGATGAAAGGCGCCGATCGGTCTCGCGTCCTTGGGAGATGCGGGATAGGACACCGATTGTCCCGGGGTTAAGAGGGAGCCCAACCCGGCCGCATCTTGACGAAGCGGAACGTGGAAACCCCGTTGGAGTCCGGCACTAGCCGGTAAGCCGGAGGCAACGAAGGCCCAACTCTTCAGCGGGACAGGATGATCCGAGAAGCGAATGCTGGTAGGGCGAAAGCCCGGAGGAAAACAGGGTGGGCCTCCTCACTCACCCTGCATAACTCGCCGGATACGGGACTCAGTTTCCCGGCCCGAAAGGGAGCCCACGCGGATCAGGTGGACCTGTGAAGTGAAACGGCAAGGAAGCCGGAACCGAAGGACAAGTTAGATGCCGGAGGCAGGTGTGGCAACGAAGGCAGTGACGTCGGGGTCTCCCGCTCCCGTGAACGGACCCGAGGACTACGCGCAGGCATGGCACGGCATCGACTGGGCCAAGACCGAGGCGACAGTACGGCGACTGAGGCAGCGAATCTTCACGGCAGCGAAGGAAGGGGACCTCAAGAAGGTCCGGAACTTGCAGAAGCTCATGCTGCGATCGCACTCGAACACGCTCGTGAGCGTCAAGAGGGTGACACAGCAGAGCCAAGGCCGCCGGACGGCCGGCATCGACCAGGAGGTCATCCTGACTCCGCGTGAGCGGGGCATGGTGGCCGCACAGATCTCTTCAGAGACAAATCCTGGTCGCGCCAGACCTGTTCGGCGCGTGTACATTCCCAAAGCCAACGGGAAGCAGCGCCCACTCGGAATCCCGGTCATTCGTGACCGGATTCGCCAGGCCCGCGTGAAAAATGCGCTGGAGCCGGAGTGGGAAGCCCGGTTCGAGCACAGGAGCTACGGCTTCCGTCCGGGCCGGGGCTGTCATGACGCCATCGCGCAGATCTTCATCGCCGCAGGGAAGAAGAACGCCCGGCGGCTGTGGGTGCTCGATGCCGACCTGACAGCGGCCTTCGACCGGATCTCTCACGACCACCTGATCAGCAGCCTGGGAACCTTCCCTGCCAGGGAAGCCATCCGAGGCTGGCTGAGGGCCGGGGCGATGGATCGCGGCCGGTTCGCGCCAACTCTTGAGGGCACTCCTCAAGGTGGCGTGATCAGCCCGCTGCTGTTGAACGTTGCTCTGCACGGTATGGAAGAAGCCGCAGGCTGTCTCTCCGAGAAGAATGGAACAACTCGGCGAGACGCCTCGATTCCGGTCCGGTACGCGGACGACTTTGCAGTGTTCTGTCACAGCGAAGAACAAGCGCACAGGGCCAAGGAGGATCTCGCTCGGTGGATGGCCAGCCGGGGAGTCGCCTTCAACGAGGAGAAGACGCAAGTCGTCCACCTGGAAGAAGGATTCGACTTCCTCGGATTCAACATCCGCCGCTACAGCGGGAAGCTGCTGATCATGCCGAGCAAAAGCGCGGTCAAGAGGGTCCGTAAACGCCTCCGCGACGAGATGCTCGCTCTCAGAGGGGCAAACGCCGGTGCGGTGACGAGAAAGCTCAACCCCATCATCAGAGGCTGGGCAACCTACTACCGGACTCGTGTCCAAGAAGACCTTCCAATCCTTGGACCACTACGTGTGGAAGCTCACTTACAAGTGGGTCCGGCACACACACCCGAAGAAGCCAGTGCCCTGGTGCTTAGCCAGGTAATTCGGCCAGTTCAACTCGACCAGGCGTGACAAGTGGATATTCGGTGACCGGGAGACCGGGGCCTACCTCTACAAGTCCGCCTGGACCAGGATCGACAGGCACGTCATGGTCAAAGGGGCGAATTCCCCTGACGACCCGTCCCTGATCGAGTACTGGGCGGCCCGCCGACGCCGCAGTCTGCCTTCGACGGTCGATAAGACATCGATCGCCCTGGCGGCACGTCAGAAGGGGATTTGCCCGCTGTGCAAACAGCCGCTGATCTCCGGTGCCGAATACGAACCCGACAGCCCGCGAGAGTGGGCCGCATGGTTCGCGGCATCGATGAAGCCGTTGCACAAACACCACTTCATCTATCGACGAGACGACGGGCCGGACACACGAACGAACCTTCGCCTCGTACACGCCGAATGTCACCGCCAGCATCACGCTGGCGACCATAGAAGGGCCATAGACGCATGACCATCCAAAGCAGCCAGCAGGGTCCGCTTGAGCCGGATGCGGGGACGACCCGCACGTCCGGTTCTGAGGGGGCCGGGGTGCGGCAACGCACCCCGGCTACCCGACTGGAGCGCTTCAGCGGACGGAACGTCCTGATCACCGGCGGCGGCTCTGGCATCGGCCAGGCGACCGTGCACCGGATCCTCGCCGAGGGAGGGAAGGTCGTCGCCGTCGACGTCGACGAGGACGGTCTGAAGACGACCCTGGACCGCGCGACCGTCGACGGCACCGCGGACCGCCTGGCCATCCAGGTCCTGGACATCTCGGACGAGGCAGCCGTCGTCACCGGCGTCGCGGCGGCGATCACGGACCTCGGCGGGCTGGACGCCCTGGTCAACGCGGCCGGCATCCTCCGCTCCTCGCACACCCACGAGACCAGCCTGGAGTTCTGGAACAAGCTCCTCGCGGTCAACCTGACCGGCACCTTCCTGATGACCCGCGAGGCGCTCCCCGCGCTGCTCGCGGGCGGCAGGGGCGTGGTGGTCAACTTCAGCTCCACCTCGGCGAGCTTCGCCCACCCCTACATGGCCGCGTACGCCGCGACCAAGGGCGGCATCCAGTCCTTCACCCACGCCATCGCCTCCGAGTACGCGAAGCAGGGCCTGCGTGCGGTCTGCGTCGCGCCGGGCAGCATCGACAGCGGCATGACCCACAACCCGGGGCTGCCCGCCGACGCCGACTTCAGCCTGCTCGCCAAGCTCGCCCCGGCCCTCGGCCAGGGCTTCGCGGGTCCGGAGACGGTGGCCGGGGTGATCGCGATGCTGGCCTCCGACGACGGCGCGTTCGTCACCGGCACCGAGCTGCGCATCGACGGCGGCACCCACATGTGAGCCGCCGGACGGCAGCACGACGGTGGGGCCCCAGCCACTCCCCCCGGTGACACGGGCCCCACCGTCACGTCGCGGACGGCGGGGCCGGGCTCATGACGAGCGCCGAGCTCGTGAAGGCCGCTGGCTCGTGAAGGCCGCTCGGGTCAGCCGAGGCAGCCGTTGCGGGCCGCGGCGAGGACGGCGGTGTCGCCGCCGGCCCGCACCTGGCCGGGCTCGCCGCACCCGAGCGTCCGGCCGCCCGGCTCGCCCTGCTCACCGCCCTCGCGCCGTACCGGCTCACGGAGGCCGACGTGGCCGCCTGGCGCGCCGTTCGGCCCGCGGCCGGCGACGGGGAGCTGACGCGGCTGCTCGCTTTCGGTGCGTTCGCGGCCGTCGAGCGAGTGGCGGGGTGGATCGGCGGGTGACCGGCCCGCCCGGCCCGTCCGGCCGTCAGCTGCAACCGTCAGCGCAGCGACTTCGCCATCACGAGCTCCCGGGCGACCCTGTCGGCGAGCGGCCCGCCGGGCTCGGCGAGCACGGTGAAGCCGTGCCGGCGGTAGAGCGTGATCGCGGGTTCGTTGCCGGGGAGCACCGCGAGGCGCAGCGTGCTGCCACCGGATGCGCGGGCCCAGCGCTCGACCTCCTCCAGCAGGCGGTCGGCGACGCCCCTGCCGCGCGCCTTCGGTCCGACCCATACCGAGCGCAACTCCCGTACGCCGTCGGCTCCGGGGAGGCCGTCCGCCAGGCCGACGGGAGTGGCGTCCGGACCATCCGAACCGGCCGGACCGTCCAGCAGCGCCGCGACGTGGTGGGCGCCCGGCAGGTGCAACCGGGCGCGCCACCGTCCCTCGCCGCCGTGGTGCCAGTCCGCCAGGCGGGCCTTGAAGGCGTGCGGCGCGTCGGAGAGGGCGGCGAGGCGCAGGTCGCGCCAGAGCGGCCAGTCGTCGGTCGTGAGGATGCGCAGGGTCACCATGGCCGTCACGGTAGGGCGTGGGCGGCGGGCCTTCGCCGAAGGCCCGGGGTCGGCCTGCGGCCGGGGTCGAGACCGGGGCGAGCCGAGCAGGGACGGTTCAGGGCGTGCGCCAGTCGGTGGCGAAGGCGGCGGCCGGGTTGGCGGTGAGGAGGAGGCCGGGCAGTTCGGGGCCGAAGGTGCGGGCGAGCCGTGGGACGAGGTCGTTGAGCAGCTCGGTCGGGCCGCCGGCCCGACGGGCGGTGCGGGTGGTGGTGTCGGCGCCGAGGAGGAGTCGGGAGGCGTGGCCGGCCTCGACGAGGTCGGCGATGACGTCGAAGGCCTGGTGGTCGGCCGGGTGGCCGGCCCGGGAGGGGCTGTCCAGCGCGAAGTAGACGCCTTCCGCCGCGAGTTCGCGGTGCACCCGCACATCCGGCAGCCGGGTGAGGTGGCCGAGGATGATCCGGTGGGGCGGGACGCCGTGTCGAACGTGCAGCCGGTTCAGTACGAGGTGCGGGTGGGCTCGGGGTTCGAGGTGAACGGCGATCGGGGCACCGGTGGCGCGGTGCGCGTCGGCGGCCGCGGCCATCACCCGGCGGGTGTGCGCCGTGGTGGTCCCGGGGTCGCAGGCGACCTTGATCAGGCCCGCCCGGACGGCCGCGGGCGACGCGGGCGCTTCGGGGGCCTCGGGGGCTGCGGGCGGTCCAGGCGGTCCAAGCGGTTCAGTGGCCGGTTCGGTGGCCGGTTCGGCCGTCAGCCCGGTGGTGAGTTCGGCGATGAAGCGTTCGGCCAGCCCGTCGTACAGGACGGGGAGGGTGTCCGGGTCGTAGTGGGCCGCCTGGTGCAGGCCGGTGGCGGCGAGGACGTGGACTCCGGTCACGCGGGAGAGCTTCGCGAGGGAGTCCGCTCCGCGGCCCATGCCGTACGGGGTCCACTGGACGAACGACCGTCCGCCGGACGCCGCGAAGGCGCGCAGGACTCCCTCGGCGGCGGCCGGGTCGTCCAGTTCCTCGCCGGGGAGCAGGGGGCTGCGGATGAAGAGGTGGTCGTGGGAGTCGGTGGCACCGAGTTCCGCGGGGTCGAGGTCGCCGAGGACGGTACGGATCGTGGGGGTCATGCCCGGTCCTCCTCGATCGGGGATGCCGGGGTCGGGTCTGCGGCGGCCGGGGGCGCCTCGGTCGGGGGCGCCTCGGCGAAGGTGGCGGTGGCGACGCGCAGGCCGGCCAGGGCCTTGGGGACGCCGACGTAGGGGGCGAGGTGGACGATGACCTCGGTGATCTCCTCCCTGGTCAGGCCGATCCGCAGACTGTTGCGGACGTGGTCGGCGAGCTGCGGCTCCACGCCGCCGAGGGCGGTGAGCGCGGCCAGGTTGGCCACCTGCCGGTCGCGCAGGGCGAGGCCGGGGCGCTGGTAGGTGCCGCCGAAGAGACTGGTGACGATCCAGTCGGGGAAGCCGGGCGCGAGACCGTCCAGGCCGCCGAGGGTCGCGGCGGCGACCGGGCCGGCGAGGTCGGCGAGCAGGGCGTAGCCGGCTTCGCGGTCGAGCGGCGCGGGGGTCAGGTCGGCCGGTGTCATCGGGGCGGGGGCCGGGACGGCGGTCGCGGTCGCGGGGGTGACGGGGGCGGTCGCGGGGGTGACGGTCGCGGTCATGGGGCTGGTCATGGAAGTGGCGAAACCTTTCACCAGTGTCGGCCGCCGGGCAGCCGGTCGAGTTCGGGACGGGACAGGTGCAGCACCTGGTAGCGGATGCCCGGCACGTCGTCCGGGGCCGGGCCGTACCAGAGGGCGAAGCGGACCAGCTCCCAGCGGCTCGGATCCACCGCGACGGCGGCGGTGTGCAGAGCGGGGTGCGCGGGGGACTCGGCGAGGGCCCGCTCGACCGCCTCGGCGGGATCGTCGGACTCGGGGAGCCTGACGATGTGCCGGGTAGCCGTGATCGCGGTCGCGGTTGTGGTCGCAGTCGAGGTCGAGGTCGAGGTCGCCGGAGCGTCCGGCACGGCGCCGTGGGCCAGACCGGCGCCGAGCCAGTGACGGACGGCCGGGCGGCCGAAGTCGGCGCTCAGGCCGCGAAAGCCCGGTCCCCAGAGGAAGCTGTTCATGCCCTCGGCGGTGCGCCAGAGGTAGAACGGCGCGTACTGGTTGACGGGCGACCCGTCGCGGCCCCGCTCGCGGACCAGGTACGCCTTGAGCCCGAGGCCCGGGTGCGCATCGAGCAGATGGCCCTTGTCGGCGACGCGCTTGCGGATGATCCCCAGGTCGTAGTCGGCGGGGAGGGTGATCTCGTACTGCATGGCGTGCACGGCGGGTCTCCTCGGTCGGATCGTCGAGCGGGGATCGCTCGGCCAGTCGGTCACGCGCGCGGTCTCGCGGCCGGTCACGCGGTCACGCGGCCAGTCGGTCACGCGGCCGCTCAGCCGTGCGCGGCGCGGGTCAGGCGGTGCGCTGAGCGGCGAGCAGGCCGAGGGCGCCGCGTACGGCCTGCTCGAAGGGCTCGGCCCGGCCGGCCGCGCGGGCCAGGACGTGGCCGCCCTGGACGACGGCGACCACGGCGGCGGCGGTGTCGGCCGGGTCGACACCGGGGACGAGCTCGCCCGCGGCCTGGCCCTCGGCCACCAACTCGGCGATCCGGGCGCGCAGCCAGTCGAAGGTCTCCTCGACGGGGGCGCGCAGTTCGGGGTCGGCGATGACGTCCGGGTCCTGGGCCATCCGGCCGATCCGGCAGCCGCGCAGCACGTCACGGTCGCGGTGCAGGTAGGCGGCGATGCGGTCGTACGCGCCGCCGGGGGCGGACAGGTCGGCGGCGGCGACTCCCCGCAGTTGCTCGGCGCTGCGGCGCAGGGCGGCTGCGGCGAGGTCGGGCTTGCCGGCGAAGTGGTGGTACATGCTGCCCTGGCCGACACCGGCGTGCTGCTGGATGGCCTTGGGGCTGGTGCCGACGTAGCCGCGCTCCCAGAGGAGTTCCTGGGTGCTCTCGATGAGGCGGTCCTGGGTGGTCATGCGAACCACTGTACATACCAGTAGGTACAGAAGGCCAGGAATTTCCCAGCTCGACGCGGACGCGGGGCGGGCGGACGAGTTCGCGCCGGGGACGAGGCGGGCCGACGGGTTCGCGCCGGGGACGGCCGAGGGCCGTGCGCCGCCCCCCGGCGGCCACGGCCCCTCGCCCGCTCGTCTCCCCCGCCCCGACCGGCGGCACTCCACCGCGGCCGGTGGCGCGCGTCACGTCGGGCGGGCGCTCACGGAAGCTCGCGCCTGACCACCGGGGCGACCTCGGCCGCGAACAGCTCCAACTGCTCCCGCTGCGCCCCTTCCGTCAGGGCGTCGACTCCGATCCCGACCACCTCGTTGCCGAAGGCCTCGTGATAGCGGTGGATCTTCTCGATCACCTGCTGCGGGCTTCCGACCAGGGCCGAACCGTGTTCCAACGCGTCCTCCAGCGAGGTGAACGGCGACTTGTTGTGCCGGCCGGCCGCCGAACTGAACATCGCGTCCCAGTACGGACGGAAGCCCTCGACCGCGTCCTGCGAGCGCTTGGCGACGTACAGCCCGCCGAAGCTCGCGCCCACCCTGGCCTCCCTCGGATCGCGCCCGTAGTGCGCCCAGCGCTCGCGGTAGTGCTCCACCAGGGAGCGGTACTTGGCCAGCGGGTGGAAGGAGTTGGCGGAGAAGAGCGGGTCACCGTAACGGGCGGCCAGGTCGGTGGACTGGGTGCTGGTCGCGCTGCCGTGCCACACCGGGATCGGGTCCTGCAACGGGCGCGGCGACACGGCCGTGTCCTTGAGCGGCGGGCGGGTCGAGCCCTCCCAGGTCACCCTCTCCTCACGCCAGAGTCGGCGCAACAGGCCGTAGTTCTCGGCGAGCGCGTCCCACTGGCGCTCCTCGGGCAGGCCGAACAGGTCGAAGTGCCGCGGGTCGTTGCCCTTGCCGATGATCAACTCGACCCTGCCTCCGGAGAGCTGGTCGAGCAGGGCGTAGTCCTCGGCGACCCGGACCGGATCCAGGATGCTCAGCACCGTCACCGTGGTGAACAGCCGGATGGTGGAGGTGCGGGCCGCTATCGCGCTGAGCAGCACCGGCGGCGCCGGAGAGAGGAACGGTTCACCGTGCCGCTCCCCCACGCCGTAGCCGTCGTAACCGAGTTGCTCGGCCACCACCGCCTGGTCGATGACGTTCCACAGCTTCTCCTGCGGGGTGCGCTGGACGCCGGTCACGGGATCGGGTCCGTTGGCGACGAGGGACGAGACGGTGAACCGCACGGCGGTCTCCTTGGGGGCGCTCGATGGGGCCTCGGCGCGACGCCCTGACCCGAGGCGCGGGCACGGCTGCCGAGGAGGGGCGGCGGCGGCCCGCGCGGAACGCCCGGGTACGGGCTGCGCTCACGCGGGCGGCACCGGGAGGGGATCGCGGCGGAGCGGCTCTGGGGCGGCGTCAGCGCGAGGTGCAGCGGCGGCGACGACAACAGCGGGGCACGGCGGTCGCGATCGCGGGTGCGGTCATGGCCGTGGCCGTGGCCGTGGCCGTGGCAGCGAACACGGTTGCGATCTCGGGTGCGGTCGCGGGTGGGGTCACAGCCTGGACGGTCATCGTGACTCCCCCTTCGCCTCGCACGCGTACGATCCCCCGCGAGCATAAGCACCGGTCAGAAACGGGGCAAGGGCTTGATCCGCCCGCGACGACTGGCAAGATGTCCGGCATGAGCTACCTCGCCGCGGATGACCGCTATGCCTCGATGACCTACCGCAAGGCCGGCCGCAGCGGCGTTCAGCTGCCGGCCGTCTCGCTCGGCCTCTGGCACAACTTCGGTGACGCCCAGCCGCTGGAGGTCCAGCGCGCGGTGCTGCGCCGCGCCTTCGACCGGGGGATCACCCACTTCGACCTCGCGAACAACTACGGTCCGCCGTACGGCAGCGCCGAACGCAACTTCGGCTACCTGTTCGCCCAGGACTTCCGCCCGTACCGCGACGAGCTGTTCATCGCCAGCAAGGCCGGCTGGGACATGTGGCCGGGCCCGTACGGCAACGGCGGCAGCCGCAAGTACCTGCTGGCCAGCCTGGACCAGTCGCTGGACCGGATGGGGCTGGACTACGTCGACGTCTTCTACTCCCACCGCTACGACCCGGACACCCCGCTCGAGGAAACGATGGGCGCGCTGGACAGCGCGGTGCGCTCGGGCAAGGCGCTGTACGCGGCGATCTCCAACTACCCGGCGGAGCAGCACCGGGAGGCGGTGGCGATCCTGCGCGAGCTGGGCACGCCGGTGCTGCTGAACCAGTCGGCGTACTCGATCCTCAACCGGTACGTGGAGGAGGGCGTGCTGGACGCGGTGGGCGAGACCCGGACCAGCCTCATCGCCTACTCGCCGCTCGCCCAGGGCCTGCTGACGGATCGCTACCTGTCGGGCGAGGTGCCGGCCGGTTCGCGGATGTCGGTCGGGCGGTTCCTGACCGAGGAGGCGCTCAGCGGGCCGAAGCTGGAGCAGCTGCGGGCACTCAACAAGGTCGCCGAGCGGCGCGGGCAGACGCTGGCGCAGCTCGCGCTGTGCTGGGTCCTGCGGGACCCGCGGGTGGTCTCGGTGATCATCGGGGCGAGCAGCGTCGCCCAGCTGGACCAGAACATCGACGCGCTCGCGGGCGGTCCGCTGACCGCGGAGGAGCTCGCGGAGATCGACCGACTCAGCCTCTGAGCGGGTAGGGGGCTTGCCGCCGGAACGGGCGAACAACTAACAGCTGACAGATTTCATCATCTGTCAGCTGTTAGTTGTCACCTGTCAGCCGTCAGCCGTCAGCGGCGGATGCCCAGGGCGGGCAGTACCGTTTCTGCAACCCGGTGGGCCTCCTCCAGCAGGGGGTTACCGGAGAGGATGAAGGTGTCGACGCCCAGCGACTCGAACTCCTGCAACCGCTCGACCACCTGGGCCGTAGAGCCGACCACCGCCGTACCGGGGCCGGGGCGGAACAGGCTCATTCCCGGCCAGAGGTTCGGGTAGGCCTCCAGCTCCCGGGCCCGTGCGGGCACCTTGCCGCCGTGCTGGCGGAACTGCCGCTGCCAGCCGACCCCGTCCTCACCCTTCGCGCCGCCCAGTTGGCGGGCGTACGTGGCCTCGCTGGTGACGTCGAGCAGGCGGTCGGCGGCCGCCCAGGCCTCGTCCTCGGTATCGCGGACGATCAGGTGCAGCCGCAGCCCGATCCGCAGGGTCCGGCCGTGGGCGGCGGCCCGCGCCCGGACCAGGTCCAACTTCTCCTTGAGCAGGTGCGGCGGCTCGCCCCAGGTCAGGTAGACGTCCACGCGCTCGGCCGCCATCTCGATGCCGGCCACCGAACTGCCGCCGAACCAGAGCGGGATGCCACCGGGCTGGACCGGCGCCAGCTCCCGCAGGCTCGCGCCCGCGTTCTTCAGTTCGTAGAACTCGCCCTTGTGGTCGAAGACTTCGCCGGCGGTCAGGCGCTTGACGATCGACCAGTACTCGGCGCTGAGCCGGTAGCGGTCGTCGTGCTCGACGTCCAGTCCGTACTCGCGCAGTTGCGCGGTCGAGCCGTTGACCACGTTGAACCGCAGTCGGCCGCCGTGCATCCGGTCGAAGCTGAGCGCCATCTTTGCCAGCAGGGTGGGCGAGACCAGCCCCGGGTGGACGGCCAGCAGCGGCTTGAACGCCGGGGTGGTGGCGGCCGCGAGCGCACTGCCGAGCGTCCACACGTCGTAGAGGTCGGTCGCGAGCAGGGCGCCGGTGTAGCCCAACCGCTCGACGCTTCCCGCCAGTTGCTGCAGGTAGCGGAGATCCACCGGGCGGCGGCCGGCCGGCTCCCACGGGTAGTGGCCCTCGCGCGGGATGATGTACCAGAGGACTTCGGAGGCCACGGTTCAGACCGCCTTGGCGAGCGCGGCGGCCACCGGGGCCTCCAGCGCGGGCAGATGGGCGTCGGCGACGGTCAGCACCCGGTCGATGAACCCGACCCCGTGGAAGATGTCCGCGGCCTCCTGCTGCTCGGCGATGAACCCGGCGGTGGCGGGCTCCAGTTGCCACGGCAGTGCGACCAGCGCCGTCTGCCAGTCGACGGCCGAGCCGCCCAGCTGCTCCGCCGCGATCGCGGCCGCCTCGGCCGGGTGGGCGGCCACCCAGGCGTCCGCCCGGCGCAGCGCGGCGGCGATCGCGGCGACCACCTCGGGGCGCCCGGTCGCGAAGTCCCGGCGGGTGAAGAACACCGAGCGGTCGGTGATGACGTCGCCGGTGCGGATCAGCTCCCGAAAGCCCCCGCTCCGGCGGGCGGCGGCCAGTTCGGCGCCCTGGGCGATCCACCCCGCGATCTCGCCGTCGCGCAGCCGCTGGGCCTGGTCCTCGCCGGCCGCCGGGCGCACCGGGGTGACGTCCTCGGCGTACGAAAGCCCCTGCGCGTGCAGGGCCTTGGCGAGCAGATGGGTCTGCCAGGATCCGATGCCCAACACGACGGTGCCGCCCTTGAGGTCCGCCACCGCCTGGACCGGGCCGCCGTCCAGCACCAGCAGGGCGCCGTGGTCATGCCGGGGTGCGGAGACCGCCGCGTACACCAGGTCGTGGCCGGCCGCCTGGGCGGTGACCGGCGGGGTCGAGCCCGTCCCGCCGAAGTCGATGGTGCCGTCGGCGAGCAGCGCACCGGTGCGGGTGCCGTCGGCATAGTGGTGGAAGGCGCCGGTCTCGCCGAGCGGGGCCAGTTCCTCGTCCAGGTAGGGCAGTCGGGCGAGGTAGTAGAGCGAGGGGTTGCTGGCGTGGACGCCGAGGGTCACGGTCATCTGTTCAACTCCGGTGGTGCGGGCGGGCGGTCTTGAGGACGGTTCGGTGGGGCCGCTTACGGGTCAGTGGACGCCGAGGTCCGCCAGCAGTCGGCGGCGCAGGTCGGCGAAGGCCGGGTCGGCGGGGTCGCGGGGGTGGTCGACGGCGACCGGTTCGTCGCGCACGAGCAAGCCGTCACGCAGGACGGCGACGCGGTCGGCGAGCCGGACGGCCTCCTCCACGTCGTGGGTGACCAGCAGCACGGCGGGGCGGTGGCGGCGGACGAGGTCGCCGACCAGGTCCTGCATGCGCAGTCGGGTGAGCGCGTCCAGTGCGGCGAACGGCTCGTCGAGCAACAGCAGTTGGGGTTCGCGGACGAGGGCCCGGGCGAGGGCGACGCGCTGCGCCTCGCCGCCCGAGAGGGTGGCCGGCCAGGCGTCGGCGTGCTTGTCCAGGCCGACCTCGGCGAGCGCCTTGAGTCCGGTCTCCCGGGTGGCGGCACCGCGCGGCAGGCCGACCGTGACGTTGGCCAACACCCGCTTGGACGGGACGAGTCGGGGCTCCTGGAAGACCACCGTACGCACCGGCGGGACGAGCACGGTGCCCTCGTCGGCCCGGTCGAGCGCGCCGAGGATGCGCAGCAGGGTGGTCTTGCCGGTGCCGCTGGCGCCCAGCAGGGCGACGAACTCGCCCCGGGCGATGGAGAGATCGACGCCATCAAGGACGGCCCGGGTGCCGAACACCCGGCGCAGGCCCCGCAGATGGACGGCCGGAGCGGCGGCCGCGGGAGCGGCGGTCGCAGGCACGGAAGTGGCGGAAGTGGCGGAGGTGGCGGTGCTCATCGGGCTGCTCCCTGGACGGCCTGGCGCCACGGCATGAGGAGGCGTTCCAGGACCCGGACGACCGCGTCGGCGGTGAGGCCGAGCAGCCCGTAGATCAGGATGCAGACGGCGAGGATGTCGGTGCGCGAGTAGTTCTGGGCCTGGGCCATCAAGTACCCGATCCCCTCGGTGGAGTTGATCTCCTCGGCGGCGATCAGGGCGATCACGCTGAGCGTCATCGACAGTCGCAGACCGGACAGCAGGGCGGGCAGCGCGCCGGGCAGGACGACGGTGCGCACGATGGCCCAGCGGCCGAGCCCGAAGCTGCGCATCGCCTCGACCAGCTTGCGGTCGGTGTTACGGACGCCGCCGGAGGCGGACACGTACATCGGGAAGCTGGTGGCGACGCCGATCAGGGCGACCTTCGCGGTCTCGGTGATGCCGAACCACACCATGAACAGCGGGACCAGCGCCAGGAACGGGACGGTGCGCAGCACCTGGATCGCGGAGTCGAGCAGTTCCTCGCCGAGCCGGGTGAAGCCGGTGACCACGCCGAGCACCAGACCGGTGGTCGCGCCGAAGAGCAGGCCGAGGCCGGCCCGGGTGAGGGAGACGCCGAGGGCATCGGTGAGCTGGCCGTTGCCCCACAACTCGCCGACGGCTCCGGCGACCTGGGCGGGTGAGGCGAGGACGTCCTGGGTGAGGGCGCCGGTGGCGGAGGCGAGCGCCCAGCCGCCGAGCAGGGCGAGCGGGCCCAGGGTGCGCAGGATCACGGCGAGGGCGCGCGGGCGGGGCCGCTGCCGCCTGGTGTGCGGGGTGACGAGTCCGGCGTCGAGGGCGAGACGGGTCTCGTCGGTGGTGCGTTCGGGGGCGGCGGTGGTCACTTGGCACCGTCCCCGAGCTTGTTGATGTCGATCAGGTACGGCTTGACGTCCACGAGTTGCTTGGTGACCTTCTGGTCGGCGAAGAACCGGGCGACGGTGCCGAAGCGGGCGGTGTCGGCGTCGGAGATGGCCTCCGCGGCGGCGCCCTGCCCGCTGACGTTCACCGCGATGTCCTTCTCGGCGGGGGTGACGGCGGTCGGGCCGGAGTCGGTGAAGACGTTGAGGTAGGCGGCCGGGTCCGCCTTCTCCTTGAGGCCGTTCTCGCGCAGGTAGGTGTAGAAGGTCTTGACCACCTCGGGGTGCTTGTCGGCGAAGCCGTTGCGGACGGCCCAGACGGCGTAGTTGTCGGAGCCGACCTCCTTGCCGTTGGCCAGGAAGTGCGCCCCGGCGTTGGCGATGGTGGGCGTGGAGAAGGTGTTCCAGGTCGCCCAGGCGTCCACCTGGCCGGAGTTGAAGACACCGGCCGTCTGGTCGGCGCGCAGGTAGACCCGCTCGACCTTGTCGGCCGGGACGCCGTTCTTCTCCAGCGCCTTGAGCAGCAGGTACTCGCTGGTGCCACCCTGGGAGACTGCGACCTTGCGGCCGACCAGGTCCTGGACGGACTTGATGGGCGAGTCGTTCTTCACCAGGATCCCTTCGCCGACGCCGTCGGGCGCGGTCTGGGCGAACAGCTTGAAGCCGGGCTTCTGGGCGAGCGCGGCGACGGCCGAGGTGATCGAGCCCAGGGCGACGTCCAGTTGGTCGGCGGACAGGGCCTGCGCGGCCGGGGCGAACGGGCCCGCGCTGCCGGTCCAGGCGACCTTGGCGTGGACAGCGGCCAGCGCCTTGTCCAGCGAGCCGTCCTTCTTGCCGCGGGCGAGGAACCCGTTGTTTCCGGGGTCGGGCAGGCGGAGCACCACGTCGGCCTTGCCGCCGGCCCCGCCGTCGGCGGAGGCCTTGGCCCCGTCGGCGGACGAGCCGCAGGCGGCCAGTGCGGTGGAGGCGAGCAGCGCGGTGGCGGCGAGGGCGAGGCGGGGGGTCGTCACGGGGTCTCCAAACGAAGGACAGCTGACAAGTGACAACTTTCGAAATCTGTTATCTGAAATCTGTCTGCTGAAATCTGTTAGTTGTGATCTGTCAGCCGGCGGCCGGGCGGCGCTCAGCTGCCCACCGCGGCGCGGCGCCGTTCGCGCAGCAGCTCGTGGGCGGCGCGCAGGGGTTCCGGGTCGGCCCAGCCGGGGATGTCGACCGGGGAGGCGAGGAATCCCCGGTCCCCGAGGAAACGTTCCTGCTGCGCCAGCAGCTCCAGGCGCTCCGCCGAGAGGTCCAGGTGCAGGGTGCGGTGACTGCCCGGCGCGTACGCCCCGGCCACGCCCTCGGCGCCCGCGCCGGTCTCGGCCCGCAGGATCCGCACCACCTCCGCCGGGCGCTCGGCCGCCCAGTCGGCGGCCTCCAGCAGAACGGCGAGGAAGCGGGCTACCAGCTCCGGCTGCTCGTCCAGCAGTTGCTGGTGGACGGTGACCGGCCGAGGCGTCCCGTTGTTGACCCGGGCCCGGCGGTCCGGCGCCGCGTCCAGCTCCACGGCCACCTCCGCCCCGACCCTGCGGGCCGCCTCGACGGCGAGCGCCCCCTTCACGTACACGGCGTCCACCACACCGTCCCGCAGCGCGGCCAGCTCGCCGGCCCACTGCCCGCCGCCGGGCAGGCCCGGGACGTCGACCAGCTCGGCGTCGTCCAGCGTGAGCCCGGCGAGGCCGAGGGCGCCACGGAAGCCGGCCAGGGCCATCGCCCGCCAGAAGTCGATGCCGATGCCATGATGTGGGACCGCCAGCCGCAACCCGCGCAGGTCGCCGGGGCCGGTGATGCCGCTGCCGGCCCGGACCAGGACCACCTGGCGCTCCTCGATCCAGGTGAGGCCGATCAGCCGGGTCCGCTCGCCGCGCGAACGGGCCCACAGCGCCGGGACGTTGCCGCCCTCGCGGAACAGTCCGGTGAGCGCGTGGGTGTAGTGGTGGTCGGCGGCCACCTCCGGCGGGGCGTCCTGGAGCGAGCGGACGGCGATCCCGTCGGCGGCGAACTCGCGGGCGAGCCACCCCTGGTCGGCGGCGATCCCGGTGGCGGTGGGCACCGGGCAGCGGGTGAACCAGAGGGTGTCGGGGGCACTGGGGGAAGGGCTGGGCACGGGGTGTGGTCCTCTGCGGAGGGGGCGGGTTCGGCGGGCGCCGGAAGGCTGCGGGTCTGGGCACGCCGCGCGGGTCACGGGGCCCGGGGCGTCGGGGAGTTGCACGAGGTGGCGAGTCGGGCGGGGCGGTGGGTCGCGCGAGGCGGGGAACGCCGGACGGTGCGACGCGAGGGGAGCGTCAGCGACAACACGCGCAGGAGGCGAGGAACCGGTGGATCGTCACGGCGTCGCTCCTTCCTGCGGGTCGGGGTTGCGGGTGGTGCGCCGGACGGCGGGCGTCCGGCGCGATGGGAGGAGCGTTCCACGACGATCGAGCCGGAGGCAAGGTTTTGCCACATGGTGGGATCACTTGTTCATCAACGCCATTCCATTGCAACGTCGTCGACACAATCCCGCAGCACTCGCTGCCCTACGCTGAGACTCCTCCCGGTGATCCAGCCGGATTCCCGAACCGAAACGCGAGGTGCCATGGCCGAGGCCGCCACCGCCGTCCAGGGCCCGCCGGCCGGTGCGCAGGCCGTCCAGCGTGCGCTGGGGCTGCTGCACTGCTTCCACGACAACGGCCCCGACCTGAGCGCCTCCGACCTGGCCCGCCGGATGGACCTCTCGGTCTCCACCGCGCACCGGCTGGCCCGGACGCTGGTCAGCGCCGGCTTCCTGGAGCAGGACGAGCAGACCGCGCGCTACCGGCTCGGCCCGGCGGTCGCCGAACTCGGCCAACTCACCTTCCACCAGCGCGGACTGCACCTGGCCGCACCCGAGTTGGACCGGCTGTCCCGACGCACCGGGGCGACCGCGGACCTCGCGATCCGCAGCGGTCCGCACGCGGTCATCCTGGTGGGGGCCTCCGTCCGCCCGGACACCGGCCTCGGGCTGCGCCGGCCGCTGCACTCCACGGCGCTCGGCAAGGTACTGCTGGCCTGGCCGCGCCCGGGGGAGCCGACGGTGTCGGCGCTCGGCCCGCTGCCGTCGTTCACCGATCGGACGATCACCGAACCGGCCCGGCTCGACGAGGAGTTGGCGAAGGTCCGGAGCTCCGGGTACGCGCTCAACGACGGCGAGTCGGCCGCCGGGGTGCGGACGGCGGCCGTGCCCGTCCTGGACGGCACCGGGCAGGCCCGGTTCGCGCTGGCCGTCCGCTCGACCCCGGCGCACCTGACCGACGACCGCCTCGACTGGTTCCTGGGCCACGCCCGCACCTGCGCCGACGCGCTCGCCGTCCTGCTGCTGCCGCCCGATCAGCGTGCCTGACGTCACGTCACAATGCCGCAGCGGGCTGCCCGTTGCGCGATGGCACGGGCAACCCGCCGCGGCAGGAAGTTCGGTGGCCGATCAGCTGGCCGGGGTGTACTTGTATCCGACCCGACGGACCGTCACGATCGTGTCGCGGTAGCCCGGTCCGAGCTTGCGGCGCAGCCGGGCGACGTGCACGTCGACCGTGCGGCCGTCGCCGACGTGGCCGTAACCCCAGACCGCCGAGACCAGGTGATCCCGGGTGTGCACCCGCTGCGGGTGCTCGGTGAGGTGGGCGAGCAGCTCGAACTCCAGGTAGGTGAGGTCGAGCAGCCGCCCGTCGACGTAGGCGTTGCGCCGCTCGGCGTCGACGGCGATGCCGCGCCCGGCCGGTCGGACCGGGCGAACACCGGCCTGTGCGGGCACACTCACGTGCACACCGGCGTGCGCACCGACGTGCTGTACACCCGAGGGCCCGCCGAGGGGCGCGCCGGCGGGCACCGCCGCCACCGGGCTGTCGGCCGGCACGAGCACCAGGTACCCGACCATCGGATTCCCGGTACCGGCGCCGAACTGCGTGCCGTACTGGGCGAGCAGACCCTGCGGCAGCGCGCCCTGCGGCAGCGCGGCGACGACGGTCGCCCCCTCGGGCAGCGCGGCGAGCAGGGCCGCCGGCGCGGCCGGGAGGACCGCGCCCGGCTGGGGCACGACGCCCGCGCCCGCCGGCCGGGACGGGATCGCGTGAGAGGGCCGGACCGCTCCCCCGGGCCATCGCTCGGCGGCCGGCGAGCCGTGCGAGAGCGGGGAGGCGGAGGAGCCCGGCGCGCCGGAGACGCCGGAGCCGACCGGGGCGACGCCCGGGACGGAGCGGACCGCGCGCAGATGCGGGGTCGCGGAGGGCAGGGGCAGGGTGGCCGTGGATGAAGAAGACATGGTGTGCCGCTCATTTCGCGCGTGACGGACGGGGTGGAGTCGTCTGCGCGTCGACCGGGCGTACTGCCGGGCTGATCCGGAATCAGCCTGCGGAGGGCCGGGACGCGCCGGGCGAGCCCGGACACGTCTGATCGAACAGGTGCGGCTGCCGGGACGGCCAGAACGGCTCAAGGTCGAGGCGACCCTGGTGGCTGTCCCCGGCGCGGTTCGCGCGCCCGTTCCACCGCCTGGCCGGTCCACCCGCGCACATCGCGGAGGCCGCCCCGGTCGAGCGGGGACGGCCGGCGATGCCGGGGGCGGGGCTGGTGCAGGCGATGTTCACTGGTGGTCTCTCCGCGAGGCGGGGCCGGATCGGCGGTCGCGGGCACGCCGGATGAGGCGGGTCCGCTACGGCCTGGTCGACGGGATTGGCGGTGCGTCAGACGGCGGCCGGGTGGGCCGGGAGCGTCGGGGACGTACCGGGAAGGGGCCGGCCGGTCACCGACAACAGGCGCTGCAGATCAGCGCCTGGTCGATGTAGCGACGGACGGTGAGCACCGGCGTGACGGGGGCGGGATCGGTCGTGGCGCGTTGCTGGCCGACGGTCATCCTGCTGCCCTCCCCCTTGCTCTGCACGACGGCGCGTCGTCGTCGATGCGCGCCTTCGTGAACGGAACGTTTCCGGCCCTCCCGACGGCATGGCCGGGCGGCTTTCGTGCCCAGAGCCTTCCACGCCGGGCCGGTCTAGGCAACCTTCGGCACACCGAACGTCCGGGATGCGGACAACCGAATGAGACGTCGGGAGGCTCGGAGGCTCTGTGAAGCCTCTGTGCGGGTGCAGTGCCGGACCGATGGTGCGGCGGCGTCAGACCGGGGGCGCGGTGTCGTCAGACCGGGGGCGCGGAGGCGTCAGACCCGGACGCGGTGTCGTCAGACCGGGTCACGGCAGCGCCCGGCCCGGGGTGTGGCGGCGTCAGATTCGGGCCGGGGCGCCGCGGTGGCGACGGGCGGCGGCGTGCTCGACGAGCGCGACCAGGAGTTCCTTCCCGTCCTCCCGCAGGCGGGCGTCACACAGCAGCACGGGAATGTCCGGGTCGAGGTCGAGCGCGTCGCGGACCTCGTCCGGGGAGAACCGCTCGGTGCCGTCGAAGCAGTTCACCGCGACCACGAACGGGATGCCGCGCTGCTCGAAGAAGTCGACCGACGGGAAGCAGTCGGCCAGCCGCCGGGTGTCCGCGAGCACCAGTGCGCCGAGCGCGCCGCGGGCCAACTCGTCCCAGACGAACCAGAACCGGTCCTGCCCGGGCGTGCCGAACAGGTACAGCGCGAGTCCGGGCCGCAGGTCGATCCGGCCGAAGTCCATCGCCACGGTGGTGGTGCGCTTCGCCTCCACGCCCGAGGTGTCGTCCACCGGGCGGCCCAGTTCGCTGAGCTCCTCCTCGGTGCGCAGCGGCCGGATCTCGCTCACCGAGCCGACCAGCGTGGTCTTGCCCGCGCCGAAGCCGCCCGCGACGAGGATCTTCACCGCGACGGCCGGGCCGCCGCGCCAGCGCGGGTCGTTGGCGCGACCGCCGGAGCCGTGGCCGCCGGGGGTGCCGCCACCAGGGGTACTGCCGGCAGAGGTGCCGCCGGCAGCGGCGCGGCCGTCGTGGTCAGAGCGCACGGAGTCCATTGATCACGTCTCGCAGCAGGCGCTCGTCCGGCAGCTCGGCGAGCGGAACGGGTCGGGTGACGCTGATCAGCTCGGCGTCGTAGAGGTCGCCGAGCAGCACCCGGACGACGCTGACCGGCAGGTCGGTGTAGGAGCCGAGTTCGGCGACGGACAGCGGCTCGCGGCGGCACCAGGCGAGGAGGGTCTGGTGCTCCGGGTCGAGGACGTGCGCGGGCACGGCCCCCGCGTTCGGTCCGGGCTCGGCGGCGGTGATCAGCGAAATCAGGTCGAACAGGCCGTCCTCGACCGGCCGGGTGCGGCCGCGGGTCATCGAGTAGAGCCGCACGACCGGGCCGGCCTCGTCGTCGAACCAACGGTCGTCGGCAGGGGCACGCGGGTGGAGCAGGTCGGACTCGGCCCCGTCCTGGCCCACCTGCTCCACCACCGCCCCGGCCGACACGTCCGAGCCGCCCGAGCCGGACGACTCGGGCGGCCCCGCCGCCTCAGCCTTCGGATCCGCCATCGGACCGCTCATCTCCCCGGCGGCGCGGCTTCGGTGCGCGGCTCGGCGGCCAGGTGCTCGCCGACCCGCTTGACCAGCAGCGCCATCTCGTAGGCGATCTGGCCGATGTCGGCCTCGGCCTCGCTCAGCACGGCCAGGCAGCTGCCGTCACCGGCCGCCGTGATGAACAGGAACGCCTCGTCCAGTTCCACCATGGTCTGGCGGACTCCGCCGACCTTGAAGTGCCCGCCGGCGCCCTTGGCCAGGCTGTGGAATCCGGCCGCGACGGCCGCCAGGTGCTCGGCGTCCTCGCGGTCGAGGTCGCGGGAGGCTCCGGTGGCCAGGCCGTCGCTGGAGAGGATCACGGCGTGCCGCAGGGCCGCGACGCGCCCCACCAGGTCGTCCAGGAGCCAGTTGAGGTCCCCGGACGGCTGCGTCGAAGTGGTCATGAATCAGTTCCTTCCGATGGAGCGGGTGGTGCAGGTGGTGCTGTTGGTACGGGTGTTGTCGATGGTGCAGGTGGTGCTGTTGGTACGGGTGTTGTCGATGGTGCAGGTGTTGCCGATGGTGCAGGGTTTGCCGGGTTCCGCCGGACGGGCGAGCCGGCCGGCACCCGACGGGCGAGCGGTGCCCGCGCACCGTCCGGCGGCGCGGACAGCGCCGCCGGGGCGGGTGCCGGACTGATCGCCCGCCGGGCGGGGTCCGGCGGCTGCCAGGCGGGTACGGCGGCGGGCCGGGCACTCGACGGGGCCGACCTGGGCGTGGCGGCGCCGCGCCCTCGGGTGAAGCCGCGCTGGAACGAGGCGAAGGTGGCCCGCGCCTCCTCGGGCGAGCGCTCACGCGCCCGCTCGGCCTCCTGGGCCTCCCGGGCCCGTCGGGCGGCGAGGGCGGCCTCGTCCTCGGGCCCGTTGTCGGCCCGTTCCCGGAGGCGCTCCTTCAGCTGCTCCTTGAGCTGCGGCGCGAGGTTCGCCTGCCGGACCCGCCGGGGCAGCCCGCCCTCGGTCCGCGGGCCTGCGACCAACGGCAGGTCCGCGGGCCCGTCGACGACGGGAGCGGCCGTGGTCGGCCCGTCCCGACGGTGGCGCCCCGTCCCCGCACCGTCCTCGGCGTCCCTGGGCGGCGCGGGCACCAGCACCGGCCCGCTCTTGGTCCGCGAGGCCCGTCGCGGCAGCCCGCCCGGTGTCCGGGCCGGCTCGGGCGTGGACGGCCGTGGACCGCCGCTGCCCCGGTTCCGCTCGTCCTCCCCCGCGACGGAACCGGCCGCAGACCCGGCACCGGCACCGGCACCGACACCGACGGCAGAGCCGGCAGCGGCCCGAGCCGCGCCCTCCGCCGCACCGCCGCCACCACCGCCACCACCGAGCGCGGGCACGGCGACCAGGTCGCGCTGTCCGCGCCGGACCGGGGCGGAGCGCTGTCCGGTGGGCGGCGGTTCGGGCAGGCCGTCCGGCGCCTCGGCGAGCAGTTCGCGCGGGATCAGCACGACCGCCGTCGTCCCGCCGTACGGGGACGGGCGCAGGTGGACCCGGATGCCGTGCCGCCGGGCCAGCCGGCTGACCACGAACAGGCCCAGCCGGTCGGTGTCGGCGAGGTCGAACTCCTGCTCCACGGCGAGGCGTTCGTTGGTTTCGGCGAGGAGTTGATCACTCAGCCCGAGCCCGCGGTCGTCGATCTCCAGCGCGAATCCGTGCGCCACCACCTCACCCTGGACGGTGACTTGGGTGGTCGGCGGGGAGAACACCGCGGCGTTCTCGACGAGTTCGGCGATCAGGTGGGTGACGTCCGCGACGGCGCTGCCGAGCAGGCCGGTGCCGGGGAACGGCCGGACGATCACCCGGGCGTAGTCCTCGACCTCGCCGACCGCCGCGCGGACCACGTCCACCATCCGGACGGGCTTGCGCCAGGCGCGCCCGGGCGAGCCGCCGGCGAGGATGATCAGGCCCTCGGCGTGCCGCCGCATGCGCGTGGTGAGGTGGTCGACCTTGAAGAGGTCGGCCAGCTCGGTCGGGTTCTCGGTGCGGCGCTCCATGGTGTCGAGCAGGGTGAGCTGGCGGTGCAGCAGCACCTGGCTGCGCCGGGCCAGGTTGACGAACACCGCCGAGACGCCGCGCCGCAGTTCGGCCTGTTCGACGGCGGCCTCGACGGCGGCCCGCTGGACGGCGTTGAAGGCCTGGCCGACCTGGCCTATCTCGGCCGCCCCGAAGCGCAGTTCGGGTGCCTCGGCCGCGACGTCCACCGCCTCGCCGCGGCGCAGCCGCAGCATGACGGAGGGCAGCCGGGCGCCGGCCAGTTCGTTGGCAGCGTTGCGCAGTCCGATCAGTTCGCGGGCGAGGCCGCGCCCGATCCGGAAGGAGATCAGCACCGACAGGACGACCGCGACCAGGCCGATCGCACCGGCGATGCCGCCGCGCCAGAGCAGCCCGATCGCGGCGGACCGTTCGCGCTCGCCGATCCCGTTGGCGATCCGGGTGTTGATCGAGGTGAGGTCGCCGAGCGCCCGGTCGGCGGTCTCCCGCCAGGAGTCGCCGTTGATCGCCTGGGCGACCCGCTCGGGGCCGCCGGCGCCGACGAAGTCCGCTTCGGCGCGGGCCAGCGCGGCCCAGGCCTCGCCGCCGCGCAGGGCGATGTAGTCGGACTGGTCCGCGGGTTCGAGTTCGGCGATGTAGACGGTGAACAGGGCCTGCTGGTTGTGCAGGGCGTCCAGGGCGACCTGGTACTGCTCGGCGGTGGGCTTGGCCGCCCCGCCGCGCAGGCCCTCCATCGCCGCGTCCTCCTGCGCGAGGTACTCGCGGGCGCGCACCAGCTCGATCAGGATGGTCCCCTGCCGCGGGAGTTGGCCGGTCTGCCGGGCGACGTAGGCGGACCGGAAGCCGAACACCGGCTTGACCAGGTCGCTGTACTGCCCCAGCGCGAACTCCCAGTTGAGCGCGGAGCGGCCGACCTGCGCGCGCAGCGGTCCGATCTGGTCGGCGGCGGCGATGATCTGCAGGAAGCGGCCGCGCTGGGAGCTGGAGAGCTTGCCGCCCGCGTGGTCCTTCTTCTGCCGCAGGACGTCGAGGCTGCGGTCGGTGGCGGCCTTGGCGTGTTCGTAGGCGTCCGTGGCGACCTGCGAGTTCGGGACGGCCAGTCGCTGGACGGCCGCGCGACGCTCGTTCTGCAGATCGTCGGCGTACCGGTCGACCGGGGTCCCGAACTCCTTGTACGTACGGCTGATCTCCAGCTGGCCCCAGACGTCTCCGGTGGTGGCGAAGGTCGCGTACACCCACAGCGCGGTGAGTGCGACGATGGGCACCAGGAGCAGCGCGATGATCTTCGCGCGGATCGAGCTGCTGCGCAGACGCATGGAGTCCTCGGTCGGGAAGTGCCAGGCGCGGACGGGGAGCGGTTCGGAGGAGCCGCGGGGCTCGGCCGGAAAAGGCTTGGGAAAGGGCTTCGGAAAGAGTTCGGGTGCGGGCTTCGGGAATCGGCTTCGGGGCTGGTCGGCGTGGATGGTGCGTCGTCGGATCGGGCCTGGCCGGGAGGCCCCCGGTCGCAGGTCTGCGAGAGCCTACTACGCCCTGACCACTCGTTCGAGGGTCGTACCAGTCCACTTCCCCGGCTTGCCCCGCACACGTCAGGATCGACTCCCGGTCACTGCGGGCTCGCGTCCGGATCATCCACCGCCGCCCGGTTTGCCCGGTCACCGAACGCACGCGGTTCCTCCTCGGCGGCGACACCTTCCGCAGGGACCGGTGCCGATCTCGTCGCGTCACGGTCACAACCCTGGGCAGTGACAGGCCGATCCGATAGTTTCGCTCCACCTGCGCGGCCCGGCACCGCCGCCACGGCCTCCGGCGCCGACACCGGTTCCGGCACCGGCGCGGGCAGTGCCGCCGCGAGACGCCAACGGGGGGAATGTGCGCGAGTTCACCACCCCCGCCGTGGCCGGGCCCGAGGCCACCGGTGGACTCGCCGACTCGCTGTACGACACCGCCGAACGCACACCGGACCTGGTGCAGCTGGCCCGCCGCGTCGGCCCGCCGGGCCCCGCCGACCCCGCCGAGCACCGGGACGGGCACCGGTTCGGGCACCGGGACGAGTGGCGGGACGAGTGGCGGGGCGTCACCGCGCGGGAGTTCCGCGACGAGGTGCTCGCCCTCGCCAAGGGCCTGCTCACCCGGGGCGTGCGCTACGGCGACCGGGTCGCCCTGATGTCCCGCACCCGCTACGAGTGGACGCTGTTCGACTACGCGCTCTGGTCGATCGGCGCGATCACCGTCCCGGTCTACCCCACGGCGGCGGCCGAGCAGGTGCGCTGGATCCTCGCCGAGACCCAGGCCGTGGCCTGCCTGGTCGAGGACGAGGACGCCGCGATGACGGTCGGCGCGGTCTGCGACGCGCTGCCCGACCTCACCGGCATCTGGCAGCTGGACCGCGACTGCGTCGCCGCGATCACCGAGGACGGCCGTGACGTGCCCGACTCGCTCGTCCACCGCCAGCGGCTCGGCGTCACGGCCGGGAACGTCGCCACGGTCGTCTACACCTCGGGCACCACCGGCCGCCCCAAGGGCTGCCTGATCACCCACGCCAACCTGGCCGCCGAGGCCGACGCGCTGCTCGGCGGCTGGCGGGAGGCCTTCCACGACACCGGCGGCGGACAGCCGTCCACCCTGCTGTTCCTGCCGCTGGCACACGTCTACGGACGGGCCGTGCAGGTCGCGGCGATCCGCGGCGGCTTCCGGATCGGGCACGTCCCCGAGGTCTCCACCGACGCCCTGCTGCCCGCGATGGAGTCCTTCCGGCCGACCTTCCTGCACGTCGTCCCGTACGTCTTCGAGAAGATCTTCCAGCAGGCCCGGCGGGCCGCCGAGGACGCCGGGCGCGGCGAACTCTTCGAACAGGCCCGGCAGGTGGCCGTCGACTGGGCCGCCGCCCGGGAGCAGAAGGCGTTCGGGCGCGGGCCCGGGCCCAGCCCCAAGCTGCGGCTGCGCCACCTCGCCTACGAGCGGACCGTCTACCAGCGGCTGCGGGCCGTACTCGGCGGCCGGGTGCGCAGCGTGATGTGCGGCGGCTCCGCGCTGCGCCGTGAACTCGGCCTCTTCTTCACCGGCGCCGGCCTGCACCTGTACGAGGGCTACGGGCTGACCGAGACGTCCGCCGCGATCACGGCCAACCCGATCGGGCGGCAGAAGCTGGGCACGGTCGGGCACCCGCTGCCGGGCTCGTCGGTGGCCCTCGCCGACGACGGCGAGGTCTGGGTGCGCGGCGGCTCGGTCTTCGGCGGCTACCTCAACCACCCGCAGTGCACGGCGGAGTCCCTGATCGACGGCTGGTTCGGGACGGGCGACCTGGGCCGGCTGGACGAGGACGGCTACCTGACCATCACCGGCCGCAAGAAGGACCTGATCGTCACCAGCAGCGGCAAGAACCTGGCCCCGTCGGCGCTGGAGGAGCGGGTGGCCGCGCACCCACTGGTCTCCCAGTGCCTGGTGGTGGGCGACGACCGCCCGTACGTGGCCGCGCTGATCACGCTCGACCCGGCGGCGCTGGCACACTGGTTGAAGACGCACGGGCTGGAGCAGCTGGACCCGTGGGCGGTGCTCGCGGACGAGCAGCTGCACACCGAGGTCCAGCGCGCGGTGGCGGCGGCGAACACGGCGGTGTCGCGGGCCGAGTCGATCCGCGCGTTCCGGCTGCTGCCCCGCGAGTTCAGCCAGGACCAGGGGCTGCTGACACCCTCCCTGAAGCTGCGCCGGGCGGCGATCGCCGAGTACTACGCCGATGACATCGCGGAGTTGTACGTCCCCTGACGCATCGTCTCGTCCCTTTTGTGGCAGGTGCGGTGGGCTTCGGTTCACCGGCCGTTCCCTTGACGGGCTGATTGGTCCAGTCCATTGTTTCTCCTCGGTCCGAGTGCGGCGCACCATCCGCTCCCGCCCCTCCGGGAGCACCCAGGTCCCGCGAGCCCGGTTCCAGAGGCCCGCCCCACGGGCCCGGTTCCAGGGTTCCGGTTCCAGGGTTCCGATTCCGCCACGCCCTCCCCACGGGCGTGTCCCCCACACGCAGGAGTCCTCTCGTGTCGATGTCCACGCGCCCGTCTGCGCGCCTGTCCGCGCGCCTGTCCGCGCTGGCCGCCTCCGTCGCGCTGCTCACCGCCTTCGCCGCCCCGGCGGCCTCCGCCGCCCCCGGGCCCGCCCCAGCCGGCGCCCCGAGCGGCCCGAACACCCCGAGCGGCCCGACCGTCAACCTGGCCACCAACCCCGGCTTCGAACTGCCCGCCCCCGACCTCTCCGCCTGGGGCGCCGTCCCCGGCTGGAACTGCACCGGCGGCCCGGCCGAAGCCGCCGTCACCACCACCGCCGCGCACTCCGGCACCTCCGCGCTCACCGTCACGCCGGCCACCGCCGACTCCACCGGCGAGTGCGCGCAGACCGTGGCCGTCCAGCCCAACACCGCCTACACCGCCTCGGCCTGGGTCCGCGGCGCCTTCGTCTACCTGGGCGCCACCGGCACCGGCAGGGACGTCGCCCCGGCCTGGACCGAGACCACCGGCGGCGGCTGGCAGCAGCTCACCACCCGGTTCACCACCGGCCCGAACGCGCACAGCGTCCGGCTCTACGTCCACGGCTGGTACCAGCAGGGCCCGTTCTCGGTCGACGACGTCCGGGTGGACGGCCCCGCACCCGCCCCGGCCGTAGCCGCCGGATCCGTGCCCACCAGCGACAAGGTCGTCTTCTTCACCGTCGACGACGGCTGGCAGCGCACCCCCGAGGCGGAGAAAGTCATCGCCGACCACCGGCTGCCGATCACCGCATTCCCGCTGCCGATGCCGGCCGGCACCGACCCCGACTTCTTCCGGCGCGTCACGGCCGTACCCGGCTCCTCCATCCAGGACCACAGCGTCTCCCACTCCGACCTCAGCAAACTGCCGCTGGAGCAGCAGCAGATCGAGATCTGCGACGCCCGCGACGCCCTGACCCGCCAGTTCGGCACCACACCGGTGGCCTTCCGCCCGCCGTACTTCGCCTGGAACGCCGACACCCTTCAGGCCGCCGCCAACTGCGGCATCCGCACCGTGCTCACCGCCGACGCGGACTTCAGCTGGGGCGCGTCCAACATCTGGCACCCGGGCCTGCTGCAGCCGGGCGACGTCGTCCTGATGCACTGGACCGACACCCTCGCCTCCGATCTCCAGCGCGCCCTCGCCGCTGCCGACGCGGCCGGGCTCAAGCCGGCCGGCCTGGTCGACTACCTGCGCTGACGCGTCGCCGCCGGCGGGCTCCCCAGGGAGCCCGCCGACGGGGGCACCCACTCGCGGGGCTCCCGTCCACCGGCGGCCGGGCTCAGCCGAAGACGTGCGCCATCCAGCCGCGCAGGCGCTCGTCGAAGTCGGCGGCGCCGGTGAAATCGTTGGCCGGGATCACGCCGCCCTCGGCGTCGTCCTGCTCCTCCCAGCCGGCGGCGAGGTACTCGACATCGGCCCAGCCGCCACGGAACAGCACCACGTGCAGTTCGCCACCGGACAGCGGGTCCACGACCTGGACGCCGACGGAGTCCGGGTCCGTGACGCGGGCGCGGTCCGTCTCCAGCGGCTGCGGCCACGGGGCCAGGGCGTCGCGCCAGGTGAGCGCGCCGACCGTCAGACCGGCGGCCCGCCAGCGTACGGCCCGGGCGGCGATCCGCTCGGCAGCGTGGTCGAGGTCGACGATGCGCTCCACGACGGCGTTCACTTCCCTTCATCGGCGATCCCGCGTCGGCGATCTTTCGGCGGCGATCTTGCTCGTTGACAGGGCGTCCGCGCGTGGCTCTAATGGGGGCGTGCAGCGCGGCGCCGGCCACAGAGTAGTGGGCCGGCCGGCAGCCGAGCGAGCACCTTTATCCGAGGGACGATGCGCGATGAGCACTTTCTCCGCTGCCCTGATCTGACGTAGGCGGTCACCGTGGTGTCCGCGTGCGCGCCCGTGCACCGCGTGTGGCCGTGACTCCCAACCCCTGCAGGAGACTTCACCCACACCTATGTCCATGTCCACGAACCATGTCAACCAGTTCAACCAGAGCGTCATCGAGGAGTTCCGGGCCGACGGCGGGCGGGTCGGCGGCCCGTTCGAGGGCGGCGACCTGCTGCTGCTCACCACCGCCGGGGCCAGGTCGGGCAAGCCGCACACCGTGCCGCTCGGGTACGTCCGGGCCGAGGGACTGCTCCTGGTCGTCGCCTCCGCCGCCGGGGCGCCGGACCACCCGCAGTGGTACCGCAACCTGCTCGCCCGACCGGTGGTCCGGGTCGAACTCGGCTCCGAGGCGTTCGACGTGATCGCCGTACCCGCCGAAGGCGCCCGCCGGGAACGACTGTTCGCGGCCGTCGT
This sequence comes from Kitasatospora sp. NPDC058478, assembly GCF_042720345.1. Taxonomy (NCBI): domain Bacteria; kingdom Bacillati; phylum Actinomycetota; class Actinomycetes; order Kitasatosporales; family Streptomycetaceae; genus Kitasatospora; species Kitasatospora sp. NPDC058478. Next base: position 130,129 of record NZ_JBHXML010000005.1, read on the forward strand.
CCGGCAGGCACCCGGGTACGGCGACTACCAGGCGAACACCGACCGGGAACTGCCGGTGGTCGTCCTGGAACGACCCGAGACACCCGCGCGCGAGGTGCGCAGCCTCGCCGACAAGCTGCTGGAGGCCCACACCTGGCTGCGTGCGCAGCTGCGCCACGTCCGGGAGGAGACGCACTCGCACGTCGCGGGCCGCCCGGCCGGCCTCGGGCTCCAACTGCGCCAGCACTGCCTCGCCTTCTGCGAGGGGCTGACGCACCACCACAGCGGCGAGGACGTTGCGATCTTCCCCGCGCTCGCGCGCAACCACCCGGAGCTGGCCGGGGTGCTGGAACAGCTGGGCGAACAGCACCTGGTGATCGGGCGGATCAAGGAGGAGCTGGTGGCACTGCTGGCCGGGATCGAGGTCACCGAACCGGACCGGCTCCGGGCCGAGTTGGACCGGATGTCGGCCGAGCTGGAGGCGCACCTCGACTACGAGGAAGCGGAACTGCTCCCGACGCTCGCCGGGATCCCGTTCCCGCCGCTCCGGCCCGGTCCGGCCCGGGACTGAGACGCACGAATGCCGTCGGCCCCTCTCCCCACGCTCGGGGAGGGGGGCCGACGGCCCACGAGCCGGTTCGGCGGCGTCCTGGAGCGACGGCCTACCGACGCGACGGTCCCACCTATGTGACAGGCCTGCCGATGTGACGGGCCTGCCGATGTGACGGGCCTGCCGATGCGACGGCCTACCGGCGCGAAGCCGTTACGACTGGGTGAAGACCGGGAGGTAGCCACCGGACTGGCCGGCGGCCTTCGGGTGGTAGCTCTCGTCGACCGGCAGGGTGGCGCTGTTGAGCCAGGTGGTCTGCGAGCCGCAGATCTCGTGCTCGGTGAAGATGCTGCGCACGTCGCCGAAGCTGAAGCCGGCGTTGGCGACCCGCTTGGCGATGACCTCGTCCAGCGTGTCGGCGGCGCCGTTGATCGCGGCACGCTTGGTGTCACTGATGCCGAGGATGCAGCTGCCGCCGATCTTGTAGAGGTGCGGGTAACCCAGCACCACCACGTGGGCGTTCGGCGCCTTGCTGTGGATCGTCGAGTACACCTTGTCCAGCTGGGCGGGCAGGGTGTTGCGGGCGTAGTTCTGGGCCGCGCTGACGGCGCTGAGGCAGGTGCTGTCCGACTCCAGCACGCAGGTCTTCATGGTGTCGGCGAAGCCGGCGTCGTTGCCGCCGACCGACAGGCTGACCAGCGTGGTGCTGGAGCTCAGCGCGGAGATCTGGTTGCTGAGGACGTCTCCGGTTCTGGCGCCGGAACACGCGACGAACGAGAAGGACGACGGCGAGTGCGCGTTCTTCCACAGGTACGGGTAGGCGTTGGTGCTTCGCTTGCAGTTGCCGCTGTCGCTCAGGTAGCTGCCGGCACCGACACCGGCGGAGTAGGAGTCCCCGAGGGCGACGTAGTTGACGCTCGCCGCATTCGCGGATGAAGCGGTGAACAACGTGGTCAGAGTGAGCAGAGCCGCTATCGCGGCAACGGACATGGCGCGCGCTGGACGGAGCATGGCACCTCCTGGTGTGGTATGGGTCACAGAAGTGATACCAGGCAGTAGGTGAACCGGGAAGCGGTCATGCCAAGGACATTGACGGGCAGTCCGACAACGCAGAAGTGAACCATCGGCCACAGGACGTGAGTTGGCGCTGGTCAGCGCCGGTGTACGCCGACCGACGTCGGTCATCGCGCGTAGACAGTGGTCGGTGAAAAAGTCAGCGAGTGGTCAGTTGGTAGTCAGGGCGCGGCCAGGACACCGTTACGGCACGGCCATCGCCAGGCCACCCCCGCCGTACGACGCGTCGCGTCGCGCCGGGGCTCGCCACGGCACAGCGCGGCACGAACCGGCACGAACCGGCACGACACGACCCGACTCCGCGCGAACCGACTTCTCACGCAAGGGCGTCAGCGCGCGCGGGCTCCGGCGCACGCGGGCTCCAGCTCGAAGCCCTGACCGTGGATCACGCGGACGGCACCGTCACCCGGCAGCCCCTCCTCCGGCTACGCGAGGCCCGGGTGAGGCTCGCTAGGGCACACCGCATCCGGGTGGACGGCCTCCGGGTAACCGGCGTCCGGACACACGGCATCCGGGTAGACGGCGCCGGGGAAGACCACGCAGCCCTCCACCGGCAGCTCCTCGATCGCCTCGTTCGCGGCGACCGGCACGCCGAGCCGACGGGCGGCGGTGGAGACCGCCACCCGGGCCTGGCGCAGCCCGGGCGCGCCCCAGCCGAGCAGTTCGACGGCGAGTCCGGGCGCGACCAGCAGCCGCCGGTAGTGCCGGCCGGAGGCCGGGTCGGCCGCGCTCGGGCCGACCGCGCGCAGCGCCGCCGCCATCCGGACCCGCGCACACTCGTGCCCGCCGTTGGCCGAGCCGACCCGGTCGTAGAGGTAACCGAGGTAGTACGGTCGGCCGATCACGGCCTGGGCCTCCTCGGCCGCCTCCCGGGCCAGCGCGGAGGCCGGATCCCCGGCGTCCTCCGGTTCCAGCGAGCCGCCGGGGAGCGAGCAGATCCCGTCCCTGGGGTTGACCAGGGTCAGCACCCGCCCGTCCGGAGCGAACAGCCACCCCCAGGACTGCTTCACCGGCAGCCCCTCGGGCACCTGCTCGCCCGGCCGCCACGGCCACCCCGCCGTGGGACGCCGGCGCACCCTGCCGAGCAGCTCGGCGATCTCCGCGCTGTACTCGATCCGGCTCATGCGTCCCCCTCTCGCTGTCGGGCTCGCCGGACCGGCAGTGCGCGGGACGGACCTGCGGAGCACGGTACGGAGCGGAGCGGCCGGAGCGGCGGCGTGGGGCACCGCACGCTCCTGCTGTTGATCTTCTCCGAATCTTCCCCGAACAGGCGGTCGATGAACAGTCCCCAGCGCCGCATGGTGGATGGCAGGGGTGGAAACCCCCTGATCACCCCAGCGGCCCACCCCCCTCCTCCGACGGGGAAGCGGGCTCCGGGAAGCCCGGCAGCGGGAAGCCCGGTCGCGGGACCACCCCGGGCGGGAACGGCAGCCCGCGCGCGGCGTCGTCGGCCAGCTCGTCGAACACCTCGTGCACCGTCATCGGCCGCAACCGCCCGCCGGCCAGCGCCCAACCGCGCACCCACGGCCCGTCCGAGGCCGAGGCCCCGGGCGCCGGGAGACCCGGATCACCGTGCAGCAGCAGCGCCCCCGCCCCGCCGCCGGCGACCCCCGCCGCCAGCGTCACGCAGAACGCCTCGGTGTCCCGCCCGGCGGGGTAGAGGCCGCCCGCCTCCACGCAGACCTCCACCGCCGAGCTGAGCTGCTCACCGTCCTCCGGGCCGTGGCAGCGCAGCGTCAGCAGGTGGCAGCCCTCCCCCGCGCCCTCGGCCAGCGCGAGGTAGGCCGACGTCACGTACCCCATCACCGCCGCCAGCCGCCGCTGCCCGTCCGGGTCGTCGCCGACCGCCTCCAGCAGGGCCACGCCCGCGACGGACATCCGCACCCGCGCCCGGTGGTCGTCCAGCAGGACCGGGAGCAGTTCGGCCAGCCGCTCCCCCGCGTAGACGAAGGGCTCCCCGGCCAGCTCCGGATCGCCCGCGTACGCGACCCGGGCGGCGGGCGTCCGGGGGTCGAGGCCGAGCGCCGTGCAGTAGTCCTCGTAGTCACCCGCCTCCAGGACCCGCAGGTGCACCTCCAGGCCCTGCGCGTGCAGGACCCTCAGCTGCTCCTCCGAGCGCCGCAGGTACTCCTGGTGGGCGAGCCGGCCGAACAACCCGTACCGCGCGAGGCCGGCGAAGTCGGACGCAGCCGCCGCCACCGCGACCGCCACCGGCTGCGGCGGCGGAGCACCCCGGGCCCGCCCGCCACGGCGCCCCCGCGCACCGGCCCCGCCCGCACGCCCTCCCGGCGGCCGGTCACCACCGGACGGCCGGGCCCCGCCGGGAGCACCCGGTCCGCCGTCCGCCCCGGCCCGCCGCCCGGCGCGCAGCAGCACCCGCCGGCGGACCCGCGACCGCCCGAAGACATCGACGGCCCCGGAACCCCGGCAGCCCCCACAACGCCCCGCACAACGCTCCGCAACCCCGGAGCCCTCACGACCCAACGACCACACCCGCATGGTTCCTCCCACCGACTAGCCCAGCACCGGACACCGCCGACCGCTCCGACCCCGGAACCGCCGACGTCGAGGAACATACACAGAGCCACTGACAATCCACCCCAAGTAATCGAACACGCGCGCCCCAGGACCCCGGGCCTCCCGATCCGGACGGGATTGTCAGTACCGGACGTTAAGGTCGGGAACCATGCGACTGCCGCATGGAGACACAGCCCCATAGGCGGCAGCTTTGGGCGCACCAGTAGATCTGGCCGCAAAAGCAGCGAGTTGGATGGACCACTTCTGGACGACGATCCAGCTGTGAACGGGTGCGCCGTACTACGGCAAATGCCCGCCGGTGCAGGGGCACCAGCGGGCAGTCCCGAAATATCATTCCTCGAAGCGCTTGCCGCTCCAGCCCGCCGGAGTCACAACGGTGTTGCGTGCTCCGCCGTTGACCCAGTGCCAGTTGGCGGTGCTGGCCTCGCCGGTCCGTCCGGGCACGGAGGCCTGAGCGTGGGCCTCCTCGGTGCCGACCGGAACGGCCGCACCCGTCGCAGGGAAAGCCGTGACGACTGCCGTGCTTTCCGCACCCGCCTGGGCAAGCGCCGCACCGGTACCGAGGCTGAACAGCGCAGTTGCCGCTACGCCAACTACTACACGCTTGATCACTATGGTTGTCCAAGGACTCGAAGGGGTCAGTTCTCACAGTGGACCAGCGGCCAGTAGACATTCGATCAACGCCAGTTGTGCGGCGAATCTCGGGGGCCTCGTGAAACAAGGAAAGCGGGCCCCACCCGAGAAGGCGGGGCCCGGCCCATTTTCCTTGGGATCCACGATCCGGATCACCGCCGACGTCTGCGGCCGCCTGTCCCCTGATGCGGGTGAGAGGCTGAGGGCTGTGATGGACGGAGCTCTGTCGGTGGGTCCTGTGATACTCGGTACTGACCAGGCGCCGGCCGCGTGACCGGTGCCGACTCGGCGCTGACTCGGAGGACATGGAAGTGGCAAACGTGCAGGTAGGGGCGCTGTAGTGCGACTGCTGCATACCTCCGACTGGCATCTGGGCCGCTCCTTCCACCGGGAGAGCCTGCACGACGCCCAGCGCGCCTTCCTGGACCACCTGGTGGACGTGGTCCGGGCCGAGCGCGTGGACGCCGTGCTCGTCGCCGGGGACGTGTACGACCGGGCGCTGCCGGGCCTGGACGCGGTCGCCCTGTTCGACGACGTGCTGCACCGGCTGGCCGGGCTGGGCGTGCCGACGGTGTTCATCAGCGGCAACCACGACTCGGCCCGCCGCCTCGGCGTCGGCGCCGGGCTGATCGGCCGGGCCGGCATCCACCTGCGCACCGACCCGGGCGAGTGCGCCGCCCCGGTGCTGCTGGCGGACGAGCACGGGCCGGTGGCGGTGTACGGGCTGCCGTACCTGGAGCCGACGCTGGTGCGCGAGCGGTTCGGGCTGGAGCGCGGCGGGCACGCGGCGGTGCTCGGCGCGGCGATGGACCTGGTCCGGGCCGATCTCGCGGCCCGCCCGGCCGGCACCCGCGCGGTGGTGCTGGCGCACGCCTTCGTCACCGGCGGCACGGCGAGCGACAGCGAGCGGGACATCGCGGTCGGCGGCGTCGCCTCGGTGCCCGCCTCCGTCTTCGACGGCGTGCACTACGCCGCGCTCGGCCACCTGCACGGCTGCCAGACCCTCGCCCCGCACCTGCGCTACAGCGGCTCGCCGCTCGCCTACTCCTTCTCCGAGGTGGACCAGCGCAAGACCATGTGGCTGGTCGACCTCGCGGCCGACGGCTCGGTCGCCGCCGAGCGCGTCGACTGCCCGCGCCCGCGCCCGCTCGCCACCCTGCGCGACAGCCTCGACGCGCTGCTCACCAAGGACGGGTACGCGCCGTACGAGCAGGCCTGGGTGCAGGCGACGCTCACCGACGCGGCCCGCCCGAGCGAGCCGATGGAGAAGCTGCGCCGCCGCTTCCCGCACACCCTCCAACTGCTCTTCGACCCCGAGGAGAGCGAGGCCGAACCCTCCCGGTCGTACGCGGCCCGGGTCAGCGGCCGGGCCGACCTGGAGATCGCGGAGGGCTTCCTGCGGCACGTGCGCCCGGGTGCCGAGCCGGAGCCGGACGAGCTGGGCTGGCTGCGCGCCGGGTTCGAGAGCGTCCGGGAGACCACCGACCGGAAGGCGGACCTGCCCCGATGAGGCTGCACCGGCTCACCGTCAGCGCGTTCGGCCCGTTCGCGGGCAGCGAGAGCGTCGACTTCGACGCGCTCGCCGCCGGCGGCCTGTTCCTGCTGCGCGGCGCCACCGGCGCGGGCAAGAGCAGCGTGCTGGACGCGGTCTGCTTCGCCCTCTACGGCGACGTCCCCGGCACCCGGCGGGCCAACCGGCTGCGCAGCGACCACGCCGAGCCGCGCAGGCTGACCGAGGTCCGGCTGGAGCTGACGCTCGGCGGGCGGCGGCTGCAGATCACCCGGCTGCCGGAGCAGCGGCGGCCGAAGAAGGTCGGCACCGGCACCACCGTCGAGCGACCGCAGACCCTGTTGCGCGAGTGGGCCGCCGACGCGGGGGACGGCACGCCCGGCTGGCGGGCGGTGAGCAAGTCGCACCAGGAGGCCGGGGAGGAGATCCACCGGCTGATCGGCATGAACCGGGAGCAGTTCTGCCAGGTGGTGCTGCTGCCGCAGGGCGACTTCGCCCGCTTCCTCAAGGGCGACTCGGAGGAGCGCGGCAAGCTGCTGCGGCGGCTGTTCGACACCGAACGGTTCCAGCACGTCGAGGGGTGGCTCGCGGAGCAGCGGCGCGTCCAGGAGGCCGCTGTCCAGGCCGGCCGTCGCCGTCTGCGGGATCTCGCCAGCAAGGCCGAGCAGGCGGCCGGCCCGGGCGCCGAGCCCGCCGAGGGCTGGGTGCCGGCCGAGGAGGACGCCGCCGACCTGACCGCCAGGGTGCTCGGCTGGGCGGCGATCCTGCGCAGCGGCGCAGCCGAACAGCGCACCGTCGCCGGGGCCGCGCTGGCAGGCGCCGAGGAGGCGCAACGCGCCGCCCAGGGCGAGCGCGCGGCCGCCGAGGAGCTGGCCGGGCGGCAGCACCGCCACCGGCAGGCGCTGTTCCAGGCCGACCGGCTGGCCGCGTTCGAGCCCGAGGCGGCCCGGGATGGCCGGCGGCTGGCGGTGGCGCAGGCGGCCGTCGGGGTGGAGTCCGCGCTGCGGCTGCACGAGGGCGCGGCCGAGGCGCACCGGCGGGCCCGGGAGGCCGAGCGACGGCACCGCGAGGTGCTGGCCGGCGCCGGCGGCGCGGGCAGCGCTGCCGCCGGGGGCCCGGCACTCGCCGAAGCGGGGACCGCCGAGCTGGCCGAGGCCGAACGCGAACTGCGGGCCGGGCTGGTCCGGCTGGAGGCCGCCGGGGCGGAGGAGCGGCGCTGCGCCGAACTCGCCCGCGAGCAGCGGAGCCTGGACGAGGAGCGCCGGCGGGCCGACGAGCTCGCCGAGGAGGCCGAGGACTGGCTGGCCGAGTACGACGCGCGGCTCGGCGGCCTCCAGGAGCAGCAGGACCGGGCCCGGGCGGCGGGCGCGCTGGTCGAGCAACTCGACGGCCGCCGGTCCGAGTTGAGCACCCGCCTGGACGCCGCCCGGGAGCGCGACGGCCTGCGGGCCGAGATCGCCGCCGCCGAGCCGCGCACCGCCGCCCTGCGCACCGCCGCGCTGGACGCCCGCGAGTACGGCCTCGGCCTGCGCGAGCGGCGGCTGGCGGGCATGGCCGCCGAGCTGGCCGAGCAACTGCGCACGGGCGAAGCGTGCCGGGTCTGCGGCTCACCCGAACACCCGGCACCCGCCGAGACCGCCGACGGCCGGGTCGGCGCCGACGACGAGGAGCGTGCCCGCCGGGCCCAGGCCGCCGCCGAACAGGCCTGGACGGCAGCGGACCAGGCCCTCACCGCGCTGCGGGTCCGCGAGGCCACCGCCACCGGCGCAGCCGGGCCGGAGGGCGCCGACGCGCTCGCGCAGGCCCTCGCCGAGCTGGACCGCGAGCACCGCGAGGCACTGCACTCGGCGGAGGCGCTCGGCCGGGTCGAACAGGAGATCGCCCGTTTGTCGGCCGACCGGGACCGCCGGCTCGCCGAGCTGCGCGAGGCCCGGGAGCGCGCCGCCGTCCGCACCGACCGGCTCCAGGCGCTCCGGCACGAACAGCGCGAGCTCGCCGCACGGGTGACCGCGGCCCGGGGCGAGGCGGCCTCCGTCGCCGCGCGGGCGGCCGCGCTGGAGCGGCTGGTCGAGCGGGTCGCCGCCGTGGCCGAGGCCGCGCGGGCCTGCGCGCAGGCGCTGGCCCGGCTCGGGGACGCCGAGGGCGAGCTCGCCGAGGCCGCCGCCGCAGCGGGCTTCCCGAGCCCCGAGGAGGCCCTGGCCGTGCTGCTCCCCCGCGCGGAGCGCGAGCGGCTGGCAGCCCGACTGGAGCGGCACCGGACGGAGTCCGCCGCCGTCCGGCACGAACTCGCGCTGCCCGATCTGGCCGAGGCCGCGGCCCGTCCGCCGGTCGACCTGCCCGCCGCCGCGGCCGCGCTCGGCGCCGCCACCGACCGGCTGGGCCGGGCCCACGCCGACCGCTCGGCGGCCGACGAACGGTGCGCGGCACTGGCCTCGATCGGTCGGCAACTGGCCGACCTCGCGGACGAGTTGGCCCCGGCGCTGGCCCGGTACGGGCGGATCAACCGGCTCGCGGCGCTGGCCGCCGGCACCTCCACCGAGAACCGGCTCCGGATGCGCCTGGAGTCCTACGTCCTGGCGGCCCGGCTGGAGCAGGTCGCGGCGGCGGCCAGCGACCGGCTGGTCCGGATGTCCGGCGGCCGCTACACCCTGGTGCACAGCGACGACCGGGGCACCGGCAACAAGCGCTCGGGCCTGGCCCTGCGGGTGGTCGACGCCTGGACGGGCACCGAGCGGGACACCGCGACGCTCTCCGGGGGCGAGAGCTTCTTCGCCTCCCTCGCCCTGGCCCTGGGCCTGGCCGACGTGGTCACCGACGAGGCCGGCGGCATGCCGCTGGACACCCTGTTCATCGACGAGGGCTTCGGCACGCTCGACGAGCAGTCCCTGGAGGAGGTGATGGACGTCCTCGACGGCCTGCGTGAACGCGACCGGGCGGTCGGCATCGTCAGTCACGTCGCCGACCTGCGCACCCGCATCCCCGCCCAGCTCCTGGTCCGCAAGGGGCGACGCGGCTCGACCCTGGCCCTGGCCGGGAGGGAGGACGCCTAGGGACCGCCCAGGGACACTGCCAGCGGCTTTGAGGCGGCCTTCCGGGGCCTTCTGCCCCCAGAATCGCCGCAGGTCAACGGCTTGCGGACGCTGTCAAGCCGGTGGCATCGCGGCTAGGGCGCGCTGCTTCGCATCAGCCCGAACAGGCCACCCGCTGGGCCTGCTGCCAGGCGCAGACCGGGCAGAGCGTGCTGCCCGGGTGGTCGGCGGGCAGTTCGGTCGGCTCCCCGCACAGGACGCAGTCGGCCCGCGGCCCGGTCGACGCCGGATCGCGCACCAGCGCCGCCTGCGCCCCGCCGTCGGGGGCGAACTCGCAGACCGCCGTGTCCTCGTTCCTCGCGCTGTCGCTCATGCCGCCTTCCTACTCCGCCCCCGGCCCCCGCCGCAAGGCGCCGCCGACCCGAGCCCGAACCGAGCGCCGGCCCGCCCTGACCCAGCCTGACCCGGTCCCCGCACTCCTCGATCAGGGCGGCGGCGCCGTCCAGGAGCGGGCGCAGCCCGAACCGGGCCGGCCGCCCCCGCCCCGCCCGTGTGCACCCCGCCCCCGGGCGACCCGCCGACGGCGGGCCCGCAACGCCCGGCTACGGTGACCGCATGGCCACCGACCTCCAGCGGCGCCTGCTCGCCGCCCGCGCCAGCGCGCCCTCCTACCCCGAGGTCGGCGCCACCCGCGGAGGCCCGCTGCCGGACGGCTACGCGCACCTGCGGCGGCGGGTGCACCTGGGCCGAGGGCCTCAGGTGCTGGCCCGGGCCGGGCGGCACGTGCTCGGCTGGGGCAGCCAGCTGGGCACCGGTTTCGCCGTGTACCCGCATGCGCCGGCCGAGCCGGGGTCGACGGTGCTGCTGCGACTGAGCCTGCCGGGCAGCCGGTGGCCCCGGCTGGTGATCCCGTGCCGGGTGGTGTGGACGGTAGAGGAGCCGGACCGGATCGGCTTCGCGTACGGCACGCTCCCCGGGCACCCGGAGTGCGGCGAGGAGGCGTTCCTGGTGTCCATGGACGCCGCCGGCGAGGTGTGGTTCGAGGTGTCGGCGTTCTCCCGGCTGACCGCCTGGTACGCGCGGCTGGGCCGGCCGGTCGCGCTGCTCTGCCAGTACCTGGCGATCGAGCGCTACCTGGCAGCGGTGGCCGCCGCCGTGGCCGAGCCGGCCGGGCCCGCGGGCCCGGCCGATCCCGCCGTCGAGTAGCGCGTCGAGTCGGCCTAAGGAATGTCGGCCGAAGGAGTCCCTGCCGAAGGAGCCCCGCCCGAGGGAGTCCCGGCCGCAGAAGTCGGGTCAGCCGAAGAAGGAGAGCCGCACCGTCCGGCGCGGATTGTCGCCGTTGGTGTCGATCAGCACCACGGACTGCCAGATGCCGAGCGCCAGCTGGCCGCCGATCACCGGCAGGGTGGCGTGCGGGGCGACCAGGCCGGGCACCACGTGGTCCCGCCCGTGGCCGGGGCTGCCGTGCCGGTGGCGCCAGCGGTCGTCGGCGGGGAGCAGTTCGCGCAGGGTGGAGAGGAAGTCGTCGTCGCTGCCGGAGCCGGTCTCCAGGACGGCGATTCCGGCGGTGGCGTGCGGGACGAAGACGTTGAGCAGGCCGTCGCGGCCGGCGGCCCGCTCGGTGAGGAACGCGGCACAGCGGTCGGTGATGTCGAGCGCGACCTCTCGGCTGCCGGTGGTGATCTCGATGGTGGTGGTCTGGAAGAGGCCCTGGTGGGTGGAGTGGATGTTGTCCGCCATGGCGCCATCCTGACCCACCTCGGCGGGCCCCGCGCAGCACCTCGCCGACTCCGCCTGTGGGGGCGGTGAGGTGCACTAGGCTGAAAGGTTTAGACCACATCGGCCCGGCCGGGGCGGGCCCGGATCCGGGCACGCCGAAGACCCGACGGTCCGTGTGGTCCGCCGGGTCGGGGTCCCGATCCGCACCGGGTGGCCCGGGAGGCCCGGACCGCGGAGCCGTAGGCCCCGGCCGACGGGCGCTAGCCGCGCCCGCCGAAGAGGCTTCGCCGCAGCCGGCGCAGTGGCGTCAGCAGCGAGATCCGCGCGTGACGACGCTTGGCCGTCGGGGCGTCCGCGCCGCGCGGCGTCAGCTCCCTTATCAACCCGAGCGCCTCGGCGGTGTCCACCGCCGGGAGCGCGGGCGCGCCGAGCACGGCCAGGTGTCGGTCGATCCGACGGCCGGTCGTGCCGACACCGCACTGGATCGCCGGCACGCGGGGCCGAGTCCGCACTTGCATGTGTTCCATCAGTTTTCCCACCCCTACGAGGCGCCAGGGCCGTGAGGCGAAGACTATCCGCGATGGACGGCCTTCGCGCAACCGTCCTTGGTGTTGTGCCACCGTACCGTGCGGCGTCAACTGACGATGCACCAGGGGCCACCAGGGCGATCACGACTAGGCATCAATGATGGTGCACGACCGGCCATCTGTCAGCAGTACCCGGGGCGCAGGTCCGGCGCCCGGCCGCGCGGCGCGCGCCGGGCGCACGCGACCCGCACGCGGCCCGGCGGGCGGTCCGGCGGCCATGGGGGATGCCGCGGCGGATGCGGCGGTGGACACGACGCGGATACCGCGGTGGATATAGGGGACAGCCGGGGTCGTCGACAAAGCGACCGGTCGATACCTCCAGGCTTCATGAAGTGAACACATTCGAGGGATTGACTCCGGGGAATCCTCCAAGCAATATCTGTGAGAACGCGTCCGCGCCCGCATCGCACCCGGGTGCGTGTTCGAGTGATGAAGAACTCCGGCTCCCGCGAGCCACTGCCCGGCCGCCTCGACGCTGCGGTGGCCAGGCTCGCGAGGTGCCCGGAAAGGCGGTCGGCCGTAGAGGGTCGGCCGGGCCGCCGCCAGGCTGCCGGTGCCGCCCCGTTCAGGGCCCGGCACCGGCGGTTCCGGGCCCAGCGGCGATCGTGGCCACGGTTCCACCGCGGCCGGTCAGCCCGGCCCGCCACCTCGGCCGATCACCCCGGTCGGACGTCCCCGCAGGTCGCACCCGGTCGATCGGTAGACTCGGCCAGCGTGCCCCTCCTCCTCAGCATCGTGCTCCCGGTCCACGGCGTGGAGCGGTTCCTGCCGCGCTGCCTCGACTCGATCCTCGGCGACACCCCCGCCACGGAGTCCCGTTTCGAGGTGATCGCGGTCGACGACCTCTCCCCCGACGGCTCCGGCGCGATCCTGGACGCCTACGCGGCCCGCGACCCCCGACTGCGGGTCCTGCACCTCACCGAGAACCAGGGCCTCGGCGGCGCCCGCACCGCCGCCCTGGCGCAGGTGCGCAGCGAGTACGTCTGGTTCGTGGACAGCGACGACTGGCTGCCCGAGCGGACGGTGGGCGCGATCCTGGACGAACTGGAGCTGGAGCAGGAGCGGGAGCGCGGGCCCGGGACGCCCGCCGACGTCCTGCTCACCGGCTTCACCCACGTCTACCCGGACGGCGAGACCGAGCCGAACCCCTGGCGCCACGTGCTGGCCGACTCCCCGCTGGTCGAGGGGTGCACGCTGGCCGAACACCCGGCGCTGTTCCAGACCGTGATGTCGGTCTGGAACAAGGTGTTCCGCCGCGCCTTCCTGGAGGGCCTCGGCGTCTCCTTCGGCCGTGGCTACTACGAAGACATCTCGGTCACCTACCCCGCGCTGCTGGCCGCCGGGCGGCTGCGCTACCTCGACCGCCCCTGCTACTTCTACCGGCGCGGCCGGGACGGCGCGATCACCGCCACCGCCTCCCCCAAGCACGCCGACGTGTTCGCCCAGTACGACGCGATCTTCGCCTTCCTGGACCGCCCTGACCGCCCCGGCCGGCCCGTCCCCGACGCACTGCGCACCCTGGTCTTCGACCGGACCGTCCGACAGGCGCTGAACGTCTACGACACCCCCGGGCTGGTCCCCGCCGACCGGCGCAAGGACTTCTTCCGCCAGATCGCCCGGCACTTCGCCCGGCACCGCCCCGCCGGCTACCGCTACCCCGGCGGCGTGCGCGGCGTGCAGTACCGGCTGGCCGCGCGCGACGCCCGGATCGCGTACGCGGAGCTGCGCCGCACCGGGCAGCTGCCGCGCGAACTCAAGCGCGGGGCAAGGGCGGTGGCCCCGGCCGTGAAGAAGGGCGTGCGCAGCGGCGCGCGGTTCACCGCGTACAACGCCTTCCGCCGGCTGCCGCTGGACGAACACCTGGCGGTCTACGCGGCGTACTGGCACCGGGGTTACGCGTGCAGCCCGGCGGCGATCTACGAGAAGGCCAGGGAACTGGCGCCGCAGATCCGGGGCGTGTGGGTGGTGGAGAACCGCAAGCAGGCCGCGACCATGCCGCCCGGCGTGCCGTACGTGATCGTCAACACCCCCGCCTACCTCAAGGCGATGGCGACCGCCAAGTACTTCGTCAACAACGTCAACTTCCCGCGCACGATGGCGAAGCGGGCGGGCACCGTGCACGTGCAGACCCAACACGGCACCCCGCTCAAGGCGATGGGCATGGACCTGCGCGAACGCCCCGAGGCCGCCGAGGGGATGGACTTCGAACGGCTCCAGGAGGCCGTCGACCGCTGGGACTTCCTGGTCTCCTCCAACCCGCACACCAGCGAGCACTTCACCCGCGCCTTCCCCGGCCGGTACGAGATGCTGGACACCGGCTACCCGCGCAACGACCGGCTGGCCAACACCACACCGGACGAGGTGCGGGCCATGCGCGAGCGGTTCGGGCTGCGGCCGGACACCACGGCCGTGCTGTACGCCCCGACCCACCGCGGCGACCAGGGCGGCTACGTGCCGCTGCTGGACGTCCGGGAGCTGGCCCGGCGGCTGGGCCCGGACTTCACCCTGCTGGTGCGCACGCACTACTTCCACACCGGCGGCCCGGGCGACCTGGCGGCGGGCGAGGGTTCGGCCGCGATCGTCGACGTCTCGGCCCACCCGACCGTGGAGGACCTCTACCTCGCGGCGGACGCGCTGGTGACGGACTACTCGTCGATGATGTTCGACTACGCGGTGCTGGACCGGCCGGTCGTGATCTTCGCGCCGGACTGGGAGGAGTACCAGCGGGTGCGCGGCGTCTACTTCGACCTGTTCGAGCAGCCGCCGGGGGCCGTCACGGTGGACCCGGACGGGCTGGCGAAGGCGCTGCTGGCGGGCGATCCGGAGCCGGCCGCGCGGGCCCGCTTCCGGGCGCGGTTCTGCCCGTGGGACGACGGCGGGGCGGCGGAGCGGGTGGTGCGCCGGGTGTTCCCGGTGGAGTCCTGAGGCGCCCCGCGGCGCTCCCGGAGCCCTGAGGAGCCGTGAGGAGCCGTGAGGAGCCGTGAGGAGCCGTGCGGAGCCCTGAGGGGCCTTGAGGAGCCGTGCGGCACCGGGCCCGGCGCCGCCGGTACGGCGACCGGACCCGTCGGCACGCTCAGCGCTGGCGGGCGGCCAGGAACTCGTCGAAGGTCAGGAAGCCCTGGTGGCGGGTGTCCATGGCATGGATCAGGGCCTCGGCCATCGACAGCGTCACGGCGTGGTCGCCCATCTCGTTCGCGACCAGTGCGTATTCGGCCGGAGTGATCTTGCCGTCGCCGTTCTTGTCGAAACGGTCGAACATGGCCTTGATCGCCTCGGTGGTCTCCATCGTGCCCTCCTGGTACTGCGGGGTTGCGCTCTGTTCGGACGGGCGTACCCTACCCGGCCGTGGTGCGCGCCACGGTCGCCGGGAGTGGACGGCCGCGGGGGTGGTTGTCGTAGTCTGCGGATCTGATTGCAGGCCCGGGCTCCTCCCGGGCGATCGTTCGTCCAGGGAGGGACCATGCTCGATCTCGCCACCAGGCTGGTGCTGAAACCCGTCTCACGCGGCATCTGGCGGCCGACCATCGAGGGCATCGAGAACGTGCCGCGCAAGGGCGGGGTCATCCTGGCCAGCAACCACCTGTCCTTCATCGACAGCGTGGTGATCCCGCTCACCGCCCCGCGCCGGGTCCACTTCCTCGCCAAGGCCGAGTACTTCACCGGGACGGGGCTCAAGGGCCGGCTGTCCAAGGACTTCTTCGAGGCGATCGGCGCGGTGCCGGTCGAGCGCGGCACCTACCGTTCCGCTCAGGCCTCGCTGGAGTCTGCGCTGGAGATCCTGGAGGACGGCAAGGCCTTCGGCATCTACCCCGAGGGCACCCGGTCGCTGGACGGCCGGCTCTACCGGGGCAAGACGGGCGTCGCCTGGCTGGCGCTGACCGCGGGCGTGCCGGTGGTGCCGGTGGCGCTGGAGGGACCGGAGCAGATCCTGCCGGTGGGCAAGCGGGTGCCGCGGATCAAGAAGGTGACCGTCAGGTTCGGCGAGCCGCTGCACTTCGACGAGCTGCACGGGCAGGCCCGCTCGCTGAAGGCCCGTCGGCAGGTGACCGACGAGGTGATGGCGGCGATCCAGCGGCTCTCCGGCCAGGAGGTCGCGGAGCGCTACAACGAGGCGCCGAAGGCCGCGTAGGCCCCGGCCGCGCACCGCGCCACACCTCGCCGCGCCACATCACACCCGCCGCATCACGCCTCGCCGCGCCGCACCGGGGCGAGCCGTTCACACGTGTCCGAGCGCGGCCGCCTCCGGTACGACGGCGGCCGGCTCCGGCGCCTCCCGGCGCAGCAGTGCCGCGTAGCGGCCGTCCAGCTCCACCAGTTCCTCGTGGGTGCCGAGTTCGACCACCTCACCACGGTCGAGGACGGCGATCTGGTCGGCGGCCCGGACGGTGGAGAGCCGGTGCGCGATGGTGATGGTGGTGCGGCCGGCGGCCAGGGTGTCCACGGCCTGCTGGACGGCCTGTTCGGTGCGGTTGTCGAGTGCGCTGGTGGCCTCGTCGAGGATCAGCACCGGCGGGTTGCGCAGGATCGTCCGGGCGAGCGCGAGGCGCTGCTTCTCGCCGCCGGAGAAGCGGTAGCCGCGCTCGCCGACCAGGGTGTCGTAGCCGTCCGGCAGGGCGGCGATGGTCTCGTGGACCTGCGCGGCCCGGGCGGCTTCGACCAGTTCGGCGTCGGTGGCCTCCGGCTTGGCGAAGCGCAGGTTCTCGGCGACCGAGGCGTGGAAGAGGTAGGTCTCCTGGGAGACCACGCCGACCGCGCGGGCCAGCGTGTCGAAGGACAGTTCGCGCACGTCCACGCCGTCGATGGTGACCCGGCCGCCGGTGACGTCGTACAGCCGCGGGACGAGGTAGCTGAGCGTGGTCTTGCCGGAGCCCGTCTCACCGACCACGGCGAGTGAGCTCCCGGCCGGGACCTTGAGTTCGATCCCGGAGAGCGTCGGCCGTTCCTGCGCGGGGTCGTAGCGGAAGTCGACGTCCTCGAAGCGGACCTCGCCGCGGATGTCGGTCAGGTTCCGCGGCTTCGGCGGCTCGGCGATCTCCACCGGCAGGTCGAGGTACTCGAAGATGCGCTGGAAGAGCGCGAGCGAGGTCTGCACGTCCACTCCGGTGGAGAGCAGGCTGACGGTCGGGCGGAACAGGCCCTGCTGGAGGGTGACGAAGGCGACCAGGGTGCCGACCGAGACGATCGGTGCGCCGCCCGCCGCGGACAGCCCCGCCGCCCAGTAGATGACCGCGGGCATCGCGGCCATGACGATCTGGATGGTGTTCATCCGCCAGCGCCCGGCCATGCTGGCCCGCACTTCGAGGTCGGCCAGCTGGTCGGACTGCCCGGTGAACTCACGGGCGAGCGAGTCGGAGCGGCCCATCGTGCGGCCGAGCAGGATGCCGCTGACCGACAGCGACTCCTGGACCGCCGAACTCATCGCGGCCAGCTGCTTCTGCCGCTCGGTGGTGATCTTCTTGCGCTCGTTGCCGACCCGCCGGCTGATCCAGACGAACAGCGGGAGCAGCAGCAGCGAGACGACGGTGAGCCGCCAGTCGAGCGCGACCATGGCGACCACGGAGGCGATCACCGCGGTGAAGTTGGAGACCAGGCTGGTCGCGGTGGACGTCACGGTGGACTGCATGCCACCGATGTCGTTGGCGATCCGGGACTGCACCTCGCCGGTGCGGGTGCGGGTGAAGAAGGCCAGCGACTGCCGTTGCAGGTGGCTGTAGACGGCGGTGCGCAGGTCGTGCATGACGCGCTGGCCGACGGTGGTGGAGATCAGCGTCTGCAGGACGTTGAAGATGCTGTTCACCACGGCCGCGAGAACCATGCCGAGCGCGAGCAGGCTGAGCAGCCCGGTGCGGCCTTGCGGGATCGCGGTGTCCAGGACGGCCTTGAGCAGGAACGGCGAGGCCACCGACACCACGGCGGAGGCCGCCACCAGCAGCCCGACGACCGTGAGGCGGCCCGTGTACGGGCGGAAGAGGGCGAGGATGCGCCGCCACTGGGCCGGCGGGCGGGGCTCGCCCTGGGCGCGTTCGGGCGGGGTCCAGTTGATGGTGGTGGGTCTCAAGGGCAAACCTCCGTGGGTGGGGCGGTCGGACGGCCGCCAGCATAGCGAGAATAGCTCATAGTTAGACTAGCTAATAGTGAGGCTGGATCTATTCCCATGGCGACCGCCCCTCCGGCCGCCCGACCGCTCGGCCACTCCGGCCGCCCCGACCGCCCCGACCGCGTCAGTTCGTCCGGTAGCTGCGCGCCGCCTTCGAGGACAGGCCGCCCAGCCGACCGGAGGGCAACAGGCGGGCGAGGGCCACCACCGCCTTGTAGCGCTTGCCCGGCACGGACACCGACCGACCCCGGGCCAGGTCGCGCATCGCCTCCGCCACCACCCGCTCGGCCGAGAGCCAGGACCAGGCCGGGATGTTGCCGGTGCCCATGCCCGCCCGCTGGTGGAACTCGGTACGGGTGAAGCCCGGGCAGAGCGCCATCATCCGCACCCCGGTGCCGCCGAGGTCGCGCAGCACGCCCTGGGTGAAACTCACCACCCACGCCTTGCTCGCCCCGTACGTGCCGCGCGGCAGGAACGCCGCCACCGAGGCCACGTTCACGACCGCGCCGCGACCGCGCTCGCGCATCCCCGGCAGGGCCGCCGTGGTCAGCCGCAGGATCGCCTCGATGTGCACCTTCAGCATGTCCAGCTCGTCCTGGAGCGGGACGGTCCCGAACGCGCCCTTGTTGCCGAAACCGGCGTTGTTGACGAGCAGGTCCACCGGGCGGGCGGAGTCGGCGAGCCGGGCCTCGACGGCCGCGATCCCCTCGTCGGTGGCGAGGTCGGCGGTCAGCACCTCCACCTCGACTCCGTACTCGGCGTGCAGGTCGGCGCTCGCGCGCTCCAGGCGCTCGGTGTCCCGGGCCACCAGGACGAGCCGGTAGCCGCTGCGGGCGAGCCGGCGGGCGAACGCGGCTCCGATGCCGGCGGTCGCGCCGGTGATCAAGGCTGTGGTCATGCCCCCGACGGTACCGACTCACCGCGGCCGCGCCCACTCCGAATGGACTATCCCGGCCCGGCCGTCTACGGATGCAGGTACCGGACCGCGCCCTTACCGTTCGGACGGGGGCATCGCCCGACCGGGTGGTGACGCTCAACTGAGGAGGCACTTCTGATGCTTACTCACTGCCGGACCCACCGGACGACGACCACGCCGACCGCTACGCGCGCCGAGGCGGACACACTCGCGAGCCTGATGGTGGAGGACGAGGCCGTCGTGTCCGACGCGCCCACGTACTCGCCCGAAGCCCTCGGACTCCTGCTGCTGGCGCTGTTGCTGTCGCCGAAGCCGCCGAAGGAGAAGTCGACCCGCTAGCAGCCGGGCGACCCGATCACCGACCCGGTAGCCGGGCGACCCGATCGCGGGGCCGGTCCACCGACGTGGACCGGCCCACCCCTTCCCCGGCGCCTCGGCGGGCCTGACGAGGGCTCGTGAGCCCGTTCTCGTGAACCCGCGCCCGCGAGCCCACTCCCGCGAGGCCGCCCGCCGGGGGCTCCCCGACCAGGAGGAACACCACCGATGCCCTTCGCCGAGACGCCACTGCGCGACGAGTACGCCGCAGCCGTCGAACGGGTGGCGCGCCGGACCCTCGACGCCCTCCGGGGCGACGGGGGCGCAGCCGCGCTCGCGGACCCGGACGGCGCCGTACCGCGCCCGACCCTGGCCGCACTGCGGGTGCTCGGCGCGGACCTCTTCGCCCCGCAACTACTCACCGGGGCCGCGCCCGACGGGCCCACCGCCGTACTCCTGGCCGAGGCCCGGCAGGCCTTTCCGGCACCGGACCCGGCAGCGGCCTCGGCAGCGGCCTCGGTGTCGGGCTCGGCCGACGCCGCACTGGTGATCGCATGGCAGGACTGGGCGGCCGGGCAGGTGCTCGCCCGCACGCCGTACGGAACCGGTGCCCCACCGCCCGTGCCGCCTCCGGGCCCGGAGGCCGTCGGCTGGCAGACCTGGTCGGTACGGATGGCGCAGCTGTCCGTCCTGGCGCTGCCCGGGCTCGACGGCCCGGTGCACGACACCGCCCGCACGCACACCCTGGCCCTTGCCCGCGGCACCGTCCGCTCCATGCTGCGTCGCGGCCTCCCCACCGCCGCCCGGCTCGCCCGCTGGCTCGCCTGGGCCGGTGCCGAAGGCCGGCCGCTGCGGCTGGAGGTCGAGCCCGTCCTGGAACGCATCCGGCTGGCCGGTAACGGCAGCGCCCGCACCGGACTTGAGCTGGCCGTCGCCCGTCGGATGCTCGACCGTTCCTCCCGTCCGCCGACCGACCGACGGAGCCGGGTCCGATGACCGACACCCACGTCCTCGCCACCGCGCAGCGGCTCGCCTCCCGCGCGCTGGCCTGGCTGCACGCCTCCCACGCCGACGGCCTCGGCCGGATCCCGGACAACACCGTGGTCGACCTCTCCGACCCCGACGACGCCTACAAGCCGCTCGGCGAGATCGCGCTGGCCGCTTCGCTGATCCTGCGCGACGGCGTCACCGGGCCCACCGAGACCCGCACCGCACGCGCGCTGCTCGACCACGCCTGGGGGCAACTGCGCGAGGGCGACCTGCTGTACGAGCGGCAGCTGCGCCACTTCACCATGACCGACCCGCTGGAGACCTACGCCCACTTCGCCCGGGCCGGCTACCGCCACCCCGCGCTGGAGGAACTGCTCGATTCGCTCAGCCGGCTGCGGGCCGCGCACGCCGAGGAGATCCACCCCAACCGACGCCTGGGGGTCGCCGACGCCCGACGGGTCGTCGGGCTCGCCCACCAGCCGAACTGGGCCGCACTCGCCGTCGGCACCTGGCTGGGCGCCACGCCCGAACCGTGGGCCGTCAACTGGATGACCGGCTACGACATCACCCACACCGTCTTCCACCTCACGGACTGGGGCGCCCGCCCGGACGGCCTGCCGGAGCCGATGCGCGACCACGTGCGCGACTGGCTGCCGGCCTGGCTCGACATCTGGCTGGAGATCGGCCAGTGGGACCTCGCCGCCGAACTCCTCGTGGTCGACGCCTGCATCGGCGAACCGGCCACCGGACGGCAGGGCTGGGACGCGCTGGCCGCCGCCCAGCACGAGGACGGCCTGCTGCCGCGCGACACCGACCCGGTCGACGAGGACCGCGAGCGGACGTTCCAGGACCACCAGCACACCGCCGTCGTCGCGGTGGTGGCCGGTGGCATCACGCTCGCCCGGGCACTCGGGGCCACCGCGGCGGTCGCGTGAACGGGCTGGGTCCGGCGGTCGCGGAGGCGGTGCGCGCGGCCGGACCGTACGCCACCGTGGCCGTCACGCGCGGGGACGCGGAGGAGGTGCGCTGCCACGGGCGGCTCGGGCACGGGCGGACGGCCGCATGCTCGCCGGACACCGTCTTCGAACTCGGTTCGGTCAGCAAGACCTTCACCGCGCTGCTGCTGGCACAGATGGCCGCGCGCGGAGACGTCTCCCTGCACGACACGGTCGAACACCGCCTGCCGGACTGCTGGCGCCCGGTGACCGTCCGCTCCCCCGAGCCGATCCGGCTGCTGCACCTGGCCACCCACACCTCGGGCCTGCCCCGGCTGCCGCCCGGACTGGCCGCGCGCGCCGTGCCGACCTGGTTCAGCAATCCTTACGCCGCGTTCGGGGACGAGCAGTTGAGGGCCGGAGTGGCCCGAACCACCGTACGGTGCAGGCCCGGCAGCCGGTACCGGTACTCCAACTACGGCGTCGCGCTGCTCGGGCGGGCACTCGCCGAGACGGGCGGGTTGCCCTACGGGGAACTGCTCTCCGAACGGTTCCTCCGACCGCTGGGCCTCGGTGCCACCACCTGTACGGCGGACCCGCCGGGGCGGGCGGTCGGGTACCGGCGCGGACAGGAACTTCCGCCCTGGCGCATCCCCGGACTGCCGGGGGCCGGCGCGCTCCGGGCGAGCGGGGCCGACCTGTTGCGCTACCTGAGGGCGCATCTCGACGGCGGCCACGGCGAGTTGGCGGCCGCGCTGCGCGAGGTCCAGCGGCCGTGGCTGCGGCTGCCGCGCTCGACGGACGAGCTGTGCCTGGTGTGGAACCATCGCCGCCCGGGCGGGCGCGACCTGTACTTCCACGCCGGGGCGACCCGGGGGTTCACCGCCTTCGTCGGGTTCTCGCCCCAGGCGTCGGCCGCGGTGGCGGCCCTGGCCAACACCGGGCCGTCGCTGGACGGACGGTTCCTACAGGCGGCGTACGAGGTGCTGCGGGCGGCTTAGGACCCGACCTGGGGGGTGCGGCGCCGCGGCCCAGGCGGCGGGCGACGGGCGGCGGGCGGCGGGCGGCGGGCGGCGGGCGGGCCTAGGCTGCCACGGCTTTGGCGCGGTCGGCGGCGATGTGGACGGCGAGGCCGCCGAGGACCGTCCCCATCGCATAGCGCTGGAACCGCAGCCAGGCGGGACGGCGGTTGAGGAAGGACGCGATGCCGCCCGCGCTCACCGCGATCAGCCCGTTGACGGTGACCGCCACCACGATCTGGGTCAGCCCCAACACCAGGCTCTGCACCGCGACGTGACCGCGCTCGGGCGCCACGAACTGGGGCAGCAGCGAGATGTACATGATGGCGATCTTGGGGTTGAGCAGGCAGGTCAGGAAGCCCATGGCGAACAGCCGGCGCGGCGGGTCCGGCGGCAGCTGCTGCGGGGCGAACACCGCCGTACCGCCCGGCCGGACGGCCTTCCAGGCCAGCCACAGCAGGTAGCCGGCGCCGGCCAGCTTGATCGCGGTGTAGAGGGCGGGCACCACCGAGAACACGGCGGCCACGCCCGCCGTCACCGCGGCCAGGTAGACCAGGAAGCCGGCCGCGACCCCGATCAGCGACAGCAGCCCGGCGCGGCGGCCCTGGGCGATCGACCGGGAGACCAGGTAGATCATGTTGGGCCCCGGCGTCAGCACCATCCCGAGCGCCACGGCGGCGATCCCGAGCACGGCATGCCCACCCACGGCGGACAGGGCGGATGCGGCGGGCAGGTCGAACGAGGCGGATGCGACGGGAGCGGCGGGGGTCAGTGCTTCCATGCGAGGAGGCTAGGCCCGGCGTCGATCTCAATGCAATGATGACTTTGCACTCGGTGCAATGCCGATGCGATGCCGTGCAATGCCATCACCTTGCGTGGAGGGGTCCCGCCGATGGACGACTACCGCCTGATCGCCGACGAGATCGCCGACGCCATCACCGGCGGGCGGCTGCGACCCGGCCAGCAACTGCCCACCCAGCGCGCCTTCGCCCGCAGCCGGGGCATCGCCAACTCCACGGCGGGGCGCGTCTACCGGGAACTGACCCGGCGCGGACTGACCACCGGGGAGGTCGGGCGCGGCACCTTCGTCCGGGCCGGACAGGGGGCCGACGGCGGGGCAACCGGCGGGCAGGTGGCACTCGCCGAACCGGCCCGCGCGCCGGTGGACCTGGAACTCAACTACCCCGCCGTACCCGAGCAGGCCGCACTCCTGGCCGCCGGCCTGGCGCCGCTGCTCCGGGCGGACGCGCTGGGTGCCGCACTCGCGCCGGTGGGCGCGGCCGGGACGGGCGCGGCCCGGCAGGCGTTCGCGGCACTGCTGTCCGACGAACGCCGGACGGGCGGGGACCGGGCGGGCGGGGACCCGTCGGCTGGGGATCGGACGGCCGGGGATCGGACGGGCGGGTCCCGGGAGGTCACCCCGGAGATCGCCGGGGAGGAGCTGCTGTTCGCGGGCAACGGACGGCAGGCCATCGCCGCGGCACTGTCCGCGCTGGTGCCGCCCGGCCACCGACTGGGGGTGGAGGCGCTGACCTATCCGGTGGTCAAGGCCGTCGCCCAGCGACTGGGCATCACGCTCGTGCCACTGGCCGTCGACGAGCACGGACTGCTGCCCGACGCCGTGGCCGCCGCCCACCGGGCCGCGCCGCTGCGCGCCGTCTACGTCCAGCCGAGGCTGCAGAACCCGCTCGGCGGGAGCCTGCCGTACGAGCGGACGGCCGCCCTCGCCGAGGAGCTGCGCCGCCTCGACCTGCCGGCCGTCGAGGACGCGATCTGGTCCTTCCTCCGCCCGGAGCTGACCGCCCTCGCCAGCCTCGCGCCGGAACGCACCGTCCTCGTCGACAGCCTCTCCAAGCGGCTCGCGCCCGGGCTGACCACCGGGTTCGCGGTTGTCCCCGCCGCGCTGCGCGAACGGATCGCGGGCGCACTGCGCTCGGGCGGCTGGACGCCCAGCGGGTTCGCCCTGGAGGCGGCCGTGCGCTGGATCGGGGACGGCACCGTGGCCGAGGTCGCGGCGGCCAAGCGCGCCGACGCCGTCGCGCGTCAGCTGCTGGCGCGCGAGGCGCTGGCGGGGCAGCGCGTCCGGGCCGACCCCTGCTCGTACTACCTGTGGTGGGAGCTGCCGGCGGCCTGGCGGGCGGAGACCTTCGTCGCGGTGGCGGCGCGGGCGAGCATCGCCGTCACACCCGCGGCGGCGTTCGCCGCCGGCCCCCGGCGTTCCCCGTCCGCCGTCCGGGTCGCCCTGGCCTCGCCGCCGCTGCCCGTGCTGGCGAGAGCGCTGGAGACGCTGGCGCGGATCGCGCGGGGGACGGCGGAGGAGTGGATGGAGTGACGGGCGGGCGGACGGCCAGGCGGACGAACAACTGACAGATAACAGATAACAGCTGTTGAAATCTGTTATCTGTTATCTGTCAGTTGAAATCTGTCAGCTGTCAGTCGACGGCCGTCAGTCGCCGGCGCCGCTCCGACCGCCTCGCACCGCCGTGTCCGCAGCCCCGCCGGCACCGACTGCGCGCAACCGGGAGGCGGCGGTGGCGGCGAGCTGGGGCGCGATCCGGGCGACGTCGCGCGAACCGACAGCCGCGATCAGGCTCGGCAGCAGCCAGCGGACCGGCTGCATGCCGCGCAGCCAGGCCTGCGCGTAGACGTGGGCGGACCGCCGGGCAATGCCGGCGGCGATCCGCTCCACCGCGGGCTCCAGCGGGTAGGTCTTGTTGGCCGGCCACGGCAGCCTGGTCCGCATCTGCTTGAGCACGGTGTCCTCGTCGGCGCCGCGCACCATGTCGGTGTCGGTCCAACTCAGGTATCCCACACCGACCTTGACCCCCTGGTAGGCGACCTCGGCGCGGAGCGAGTGGGCGAAGGCCTCCACCCCGGACTTGCTGGCGCAGTACGCGCTCATCAGCGGCGCGGGAGTGAGCGCGGCGAGCGAGGCGATCTGCAGCAGGTAGCCCCGGCTCTCGACGAGGGCGGGCAGGAAGGCCCTGGCCGTGGCGACGCTGCCGAGCAGGTTGACCTCGATCACCCGGCTGAACGCCCGGTGATCGCTGTCCGCCACCGGCCCGCCGATGGCGATGCCGGCGTTGGCGACCACGGTGTCGATCCGGCCGTAGTGCTCCTTGATCCGGCGGGCGGCGTCGCCGAGCGCGTCGAGGTCGGTGACGTCCACCTCCCAACTGGTCGCGGCCGCGCCGCACTGCGCCGCGACGGCCTTGAGCTCGTCCGGCTCCAGCCCCAGGAGGGCGACCTTGGCCCCGCGCCGGGCGAGCGTGCGAGCGAGCGAAGCCCCGACCCCGCGGGCGGCCCCGGTGACGACGACGACCTGTGCGGACAACGGCGGGATGGCGTTCATACGGCGGCGGTCCTCTCGGAAACGGGCGCAGAGGCGGAGGAGGCAGGAGCGGAGACGGAAGCGGGCGCGGCGGACAGGTACGCGGCGGCCAAGCGGTGGATCTCGGCCGCGACCTCCACCGGCCGCTCCAGCGGCGCCATGTGCCCGACCCCCGGAAGCAGCAACAGCCCCTGCGGGTCGGCGAGTTCGGCAACGATCCGGTGTGCGTGCACCGGCGGGGTCAGCCGGTCCGCGGTGCCGACCACGACGGCGGTCGGTGCGGCGAGCCGGGCGAGCCCGGCGTGGACGTCCAGACGGTCGAGGACGCCCGCCCAGTTGGCGCGGACGGCGGTCGGGCAGGCGTGCACGATCCGGGCCGTCGCCTCCACCTGCCCGGCGGACGAACCCGGGCCCATGGTCGCGTACTTGAGCGCGACACGGCTGACCGGCGAGACCGGTCCGAGCGGCAGCCGGGAGCGCAGCAGCTGGCGGTTCAGGAAGCGGCGCAGCCCCGGGGAACGCACCGCCTCGGGCAGCACGGCGAGTTCGGCCACCAGCTCCCCCGGCCCGGTGGAGACCAGGACGGCGGCGGCGGTCCGGTCGGCGATCTCCGGGCGGCCGCCGGCGGCCATGACGGTCATCCCGCCCATGCTGTGCCCGGCGAGGACGGCCTTCTCCCCCGCCGGGACGGTCCGCGTGAGGACGGCGGAGAGGTCCTCGGCCAGCGCCCGGGTGGAGTAGCGGACCCGGCTCGGCGGGATCTCGCTGTGCCCGTGGCCGCGCTGGTCGTACGCCACCACTCGGTAACAGTCGGCGAGTTGGCGGATCACCGGAGCCCAGAAGGCGGTTGAGCAGGTCCAGCCGTGGGCGAGCACGACGGTGGGCGCCCCGGGCTGGCCGTGCACCTCGGCGTGCAGCCGGATCCCGTCCGCCGATCGGATGCTCAACTCCTCGACAGGCGTCGGCGGGACGTACTCGGCGGGCAGCTCGGCGGCGCTCATGCGGACACCTCCTGCACGGCAGGGGCGGCGTCCTGGCCGGCGCGCATGATCAGTTCGTACTCGCCGAGGTCGACCTTGCGGGTGGCGCGGCGGAACGCGGTGGTGGAGCCGGGCCAGAGCACGGTGTTCTTGCCGTTCGGATCCAGGTACCAGCTTCGGCAGCCGCCGGTGGTCCAGACGGTGCGGTCCATCCGGTGCTGGAGTTCGAGGTTCCACTGCCGCTGGGCCCGGGCGGTGGGCTGCATCGCGGTGGCACCGATCGACCCGAGTGTGGTCAACGCGTCGATCAGGTAGTTCAGTTGGGACTCGATCATCAGGATCATCGAGCTGTTGCCGAGGCCGGTGTTGGGGCCGATCACGAAGAACAGGTTCGGGAAGCCGTGCACGGCCGAACCGCGCAGCGCCTCCATGCCGTCCTTCCACTCCTCCGCCAGGCTGGTGCCGTTGGCGCCGAACACCCGGGCTCCGATGGGCATGTCGGTGACGTGGAAGCCGGTGCCGAAGACGATGGCGTCGACCTCGTGCTCACTGCCGTCGGCGGCGAGCAGGGTGGAGCCGCGCAGCTCGCGCAGGCCGGAGGCGACGACCTCGGTGTTGGCCGCGGCGAGCGCCGGGTAGTAGGTGTTGCTGAGCAGGATGCGCTTGCAGCCGATCCGGTAGTCCGGGGTGAGCTTGGCGCGCAGGGCCGGGTCGGGAACGCCCTGGACGAGGTGGCGTTCGGCGAGTTGCTGGACCACGCGCAGCATTCCCGGGCGGCGCACGAAGGCGTCCACCTGGAGCTCCCGGAGGGCGAACAGGGTGCCGCGGCGGATCTTCCCGGTGACCGGCACGCGGTCGTGCAGCCACTTCTCCAGCTGGCTGATCTCGCGGTCCCGGCGCGGCAGGACCCAGGCGGGCGTGCGCTGGAAGACCGTCAACTTGCCGACCTTCGGCTGGATCGACGGGATGATCTGGGCGGCGGAGGCTCCGGTGCCGACGATCGCGACCCGCTTGCCGGTCAGGTCGTAGTCGTGGTCCCAGCGGGAGGAGTGGAACACCTTGCCGGGGAAGGTGCCGAGCCCCGGCAGGTCGGGGATCTGCGGGTCGGCCAGCGGTCCGGCGGCGGAGACCACGGCGTCCGCGGTCCACTGGCCGGCCGAGGTGGTGATCCGCCAGCGGACCTGCTCGACCTCCCAACGCGCCTCCAGAACTTCGGTGTTGAACCGAAGGTGCGGACGGAGGCCGAAGACGGTGGCGACCTTCTCCAGGTAGGCGCGGATGTCCGGCTGGCCGGAGAAGCTGCGCGGCCACGCGGGGTTGGGCGCGAAGGAGAAGGAGTAGAGGTGCGAGGGAACGTCGCAGGCGCAGCCGGGGTAGCTGTTGTCGCGCCAGGTGCCGCCGACCGAGTCCGCGCGCTCCAGGACGACGAAGTCGGTGATCCCGGCGCGGCGCAGCCGGACCGCGGCGCCGAGACCGCCGAAGCCGGAGCCGATCACCGCCACCCGAACGTGCGGGACGGCCTCGTCCGCCGCGGGGGCACCGGACGTGCCGGGGCGGGGGCGCTTGCTGCTGGATGCCATGCGGCCTCCTCCTGAGGGTGGGGCGATGATCTTCGCGCTGCCGTACTGTGCTCGACCGCTCTCGCACCGCCCTGGCGTTGCCCTGATGCGCCCGGGCGACGCCGCGGTATCGCTCTGGTGCTGCTCTGCATGATGCTCTGCGCACTGCCCTGCGTACTGCCTTGCCGTACTGCCTTGCCGTACTGCCGAGAGGGCTCCCCCGGCGACTGGCATCGGAGCCTCGCCAATCGCGCCAGTAATCACTGGCATGATTGGCAGGGTAGCCCTTGCTGACACCGGATGGAAGAAGCGCGGCCACCCGGATTCCGGGAGCCTTCGGAGGTGGCGGACCTATGCTGATCGCCGTGGACAAGGTCAGAGCTGCTGCGGGTGACGGAAAACGCGAGTACCGGGTGGAGGAACTGGCCGAGGCGGCCGGCATCACCAGCCGGACGCTGCGCTTCTACCGCGAGCGCAAACTGCTCCAGCCGCCGCGCAAAGAGGGCCGGATCGCCTGGTACGGCGAGGAGCACCTGGCCCGGCTGCGGATGATCGGCGAACTGCTGGACCGCGGCCACACCCTGGGCGGCATCGCCGAACTGATCGGCGCCGGCGAGAGCGGGCGGGACGTCGCCGAGCTGATCGGGCTGGAGGCCGCGATCGTCGCCCCCTGGTCGGACGAGACCCCGGTGCGCCTGGACTGGGACGAACTCAAGACCGTCTTCAACGACCAGCTCACCGAGGAGAACACCGCCGAGTCGATCGCCCAGGGCTACATCACGATCGACGACGACGGGATCACCCACATCAGCCGCCGCCTGATGGACGCCACCACCGCACTCGTCGCCGAGGGCGTACCGCTCTCCGTGGTGCTGGACGCCAGCCGACGCACCCAGGAGCACGTGGAAGCCATCGCCGAGATCTTCATCGACGTGGTCGGCGAGCACCTGCTCGGCGCCCTCGCCGCCGACGCCCCGCTGCCGCCCGGCGAAGCGGCCCGGCTCACCGAACGCATCCTGCGGGTGCGGCCGCTGGCCCGTACGGTCATCGACGCGCAGTTCGCCCTCGCGATGGACCGGCGGGTGGCCGCCGAGTACGACGAACTGCTGCGCCAGCGACGGGAGAACGACACCGAGGCGTAACCCCTCCAACGGGAGGGCAGGGATTCCCGCGCCCTGCCCGCCCGTTGGAGGAACCGCCGATGCCCAGACCCCTCAGTCGCCGCGCCGCGCTCGGCCTCGCCGCCGGGCTCGCCCCGGGCCTCGCACTCGCCGCCTGCGGCCCGAACTCGCCGGCGCCGTCCGCCGGTTCGACCGGCGGGTCCGGCGGGCCAGGCGGTTCCGGCGGATCCAGCGGGGCCGGCCCACGGACCGTCCGGCACGCTCGCGGCGAGAGCACCGTACCGGCCCGGGCCACCCGGGTGGTGGCGCTGGACACCGACGCGTTGGACTCGGTGGTCACGCTCGGGCTCACGCCGGTCGGCGCGACCACCGTCACCGAGGGTGCACCCTTCCCCGCCTACCTGCCCGCCGAACGGCTGGCCGCGACGAAGGCCGTCGGCGCCATCGGACAGCCCAACCTGGAGGCGATCGCGGCGCTGCGGCCGGACCTCATCCTGAGCAACCAGGTGCGCGACGACAAGCGGTACGACGAACTGGCGAAGATCGCGCCGACCGTACTGTCCAAGACCACCGGGCCCACCTGGAAGGAGAACGTCCGGCTGCACGCCGAGGCGATGGGCCGGCAGGCCGAAGCCGATGCGGCCGACGCGACGTACCGGACGAAGGCGCGGGACCTCGTCACCGCACTCGGCGGCCCGGCCAAGGCCGCCGCCACCCGGGTCGAGATGGCTCGTTTCCTCGCGGGCGCGCCGACCAGGCTGTACCTCAACGACACCTTCGTCGGCTCGCTGTTCAAGGACCTCGGGCTCGGCCGGCCCTCCAACCAGGACAAGCCCGGGTTCTCGGTCGAGATCAGCCCCGAGCAGGTGGACCAGGCGGCGGCCGACGTCATCTTCTACTCGGTCTACGGGGACGCGGCCAAGTCCGACCAGGGCAGGATCACCGATGGCGCACTGTGGAAGAACCTGGACGCCGTCCGCACCGGCCGGGTGTTCCGGGTCGACGACAACCTGTGGATGCTCGGGATCGGCTACACCGGGGCCGGCTTGATCCTGGACCAGATCCGGAAGGACCTCGCGACCTGAGCGCGCTCGGCAGCGCACAGACCGACGGCGGCGCACGGACCGACGGCGGCGGACACCCGACAGACAACGGCGAACAGATGACGGCCGACAGATAACAGAAAACAGATAACAGATGTTGAAATCTGTTATCTGTCATCTGTTCGCCGCGGCCTCTCACGCCTCGCCCGCTGTCCACTCCTCCAACCCCGCCCCGCCCCCGCCCCCGACGCCACTGGTCGATCGACCGATTACCCACCCCCCGGGCGCGCCCCTACCGTCGAGGCTCACCCGCAGGTCGCTGTCGCCTGGTCGGGCCGGTGACGGGAGGCGGGCGCCCGCGCCGGCTCCGTGTGGGGGCGTACCGATGTCCGCGGTCGTGAAGTTCCGTACAGCAGCGCAACTGACCGGCGGCCGGGTGCTGCTGTGGTCGTTGCTCGGTCGGCTGCCGAACGCGATGAGCCCGATCGGCACCCTGCTGCTGGTGAGCCGGAACACCGACAGCGTGTGGCGCGGCTCCCTGGTCGCCGGTGCGCTGGCGGTCGGCCAGGCGGTCGGCGGTCCGCTGGTGGGTCGGCTGGCGGACCGCCGCGGGCAGCGGACGGCCGGGCTGGTCGCCGCGCTGGTCAACGCGACGGCACTGGTGGCGCTGGTGGCCGCCTCGCAACGCGGGTCGGCCCTCGGCTGGCAGCTCGCGCCTGCCGCCGTGGTCGGCCTGTCCGTCCCGCTGGTCGGCCCGCTGTCGCGCAGCCGGTGGGTCCGATTGGCCGCTGGTGAAACGGAGTTGACCTCCGTCATGCTGTCGCTGGACGGGATCGTCGACGAGGTCGGTTTCACCGCCGGGCCCGCACTGGTCGGGGTCCTCGCCACCGTCTCCTCCCCCGCCGTCGGCCTGCTCGTGGCGGCCGTGCTGTCCGGCGTCTGCGCGACCCTGTTCGCGCTGCACCCGACGGCCTCCCCCGGCATTCCGAAGTCCCCGGCCCGCTCCGCCGAGCGGCTGCTCACCGTGCCCTACGTCCTGCTGCTGGCCGGGATGGCGCTGCTGGGCGCGTGTTTCGGCTCGGTGCAGGTCGGGGTGACCGCCACCACGGAGGCCCTGGGCCGGCCGGGCGCCGCCGGACTGCTGTACGGCTTCATCGGGTTCACCAGTTCCCTGGCCGGGATCGCCGCCGCGGGCCTGCCCGCCCGGTGGGAGTTGGCGTCCCGGCTGCGGGCGGGCACGGTGCTGCTGTTCGCCGCCGCCTGCGTCCTGCTCGTCTCCGCCGGGAGCCTGTGGAGCCTGACCACCGCCGTGGGCCTCCTCGGGGTGGCGGTCGCACCGCAGATGATCACGATGTTCGGCCTGGTCGAGCGGACGGTGCCGGCCGTCCGGCTGGGCGAGGCGATGGCGGCGCTGGTCAGCGCGCTGATCCTGGCTCAGTCGGCCGGCACCTTCCTGGGCGGCTGGGCGACCAC
The DNA here is from genome assembly GCF_042720345.1 of Kitasatospora sp. NPDC058478. Taxonomy (NCBI): domain Bacteria; kingdom Bacillati; phylum Actinomycetota; class Actinomycetes; order Kitasatosporales; family Streptomycetaceae; genus Kitasatospora; species Kitasatospora sp. NPDC058478. The sequence continues at coordinate 161,527 of NZ_JBHXML010000005.1, forward strand.
GCACTTCGCGGCCGCCGCGCCGTTCGCGATCACCGCGGCCGCGGCGGCGACCGCCCTGCTGCTCGCCGCGTGCACCGCGACCGAACAGCGCTACCGCCGCCATATTCCGACCGCTCCGACCGCTCCGACCGCTCCGACCGCTCCGACCGCTCCGACCGCTCCGACCGAAGGTCGATCTGACGGTCGGCCTGGCGGTTCCGGCGCCCAACCTCGCATCACCGCGCCCGTGCGCCGCGCCCCGCGCACATGACGGCGGGAGCGACGGTGGTCCGCACACCGTCGCCCCCGCCGTACGGCCCTGCCGGCCGGCACCCACGATTCGGCAGGGCCCACTCAGGCGGTTGTCAGTTGACGTTGACCGCCGTCCAGGTGGCCGCGACCGCGTTGTACTCGGCGCTGCCGTTGCCGTACAGGTCCGCCGCCGCGCTGAGGGTGCCCGCCCGGGCGCCCGCGTAGTCGGTGGTGGAGGTGAAGTAGACGGTCAGCGCGCGGTACCAGATCTGCGCGGCCTTGTCCCGGCCGATGCCCGCGAGCGAGGAGCCGTCGGCCGTCGGGCTGTTGTAGTCGAACCCGTTGATGCTCTTCGCGCCGCTGCCCTCCGACAGCAGGTAGAAGAAGTGGTTCGCCACGCCCGACGAGTAGTGCACGTCGAGGTTGCCCACGTCGGCGGACCAGGAGTCGGCGGACTGGCCGTCCTTGCTGGGCTGGTCCATGTAGCGCAGCGGGGTGCCGTTGCCGTTCAGGTTGATCAGCTCGCCGATCCAGTAGTTCGGCGGGTTGGAGGGCAGGTTGGCGTACCACTCGACCATCGTGCCCATGATGTCGGAGGTGGCCTCGTTGAGGCCGCCGGACTCACCCGCGTAGTTGAGGTTCGCCGTGGCGGCGGTGACACCGTGGCTCATCTCGTGGCCGGCCACGTCGATCTCGGTGAGCGGGGCGGCGTCGCCGTTGCCGTCGCCGTAGGACATGCAGAAGCAGCTGTCGTCCCAGAAGGCGTTGACGTAGTTGGAGCCGTAGTGGACGCGGCTCGCGGCGCCGACACCGTCGTTGCGGATGCCGTTGCGGCCGAAGGTGTTCTTGTAGAAGTCCCACGTGGTGGCCGCGCCGAACTGGGCGTCCACGGCGGCGGATTCGCGGTTACCGGCAGTGCCGTCGCCGAAGTTGTTGGAGGTGTTGGCGAACAGCGAGCCGTTGCCGGCGGTTCCGTTGCTCATGTCGGTGGTGGACTGGCCGCCGCGGCTGTCGTCCTTCAGCGAGTAGCTGGAGCCGCTCTGCGCGGTGGTGAGCGGCACCTGGCCGACGAAGACGCCCTTGCCGGTGCCGGCGGCGGTCTGGATCTTCTCGTGGGTGGACAGCACCTTGCCGGTGGCGGCGTCGGTGACGAGCACCTGGTTGCTCGGGGTGCCGTCGGCGCGCACGCCCTCGACGGTGGTCCGGTAGGCCAGGCGCGGGTTGCCGTCGGTCGCCCAGACGACCAGTTCGGCCTTGCCGGTCTGGTGCACGTCGGCCAGCGGGGACTCGTCGGCGTCGAGGGTGACCCCGACGGTGGCCTTGACCGCGCCGGTGGCCTGCGTGGCGGCCTGGTCGGCCGGGATCTGCGGGGTCAGGCTCGGCAGCGCGAGCTTGGCGGAGACCGCCTTGTCGACCGACTTGACCGAGCCGTTGGCCTTCTGGTGGACGACCAGGTCACCGCCGAGCACCGGCAGGCCGGCGTAGGTGCGCTCGAAGCGCAGGTGCCGGGTGCCGTCCTTGTCGACCACGGCGTCCTTGGCGACGAGCCGCTCCTTCTCGCCGAGGGCGAGGGCCTTGGCGAGCGGGCCGGACTGGCCGCCGGCCAGCGCGAGCACGGCCGCGTGCTGGTGGTCGGCCTGGGTCTGGAGGCCGGCGACGGGGCTGGCCTGGGCGGCGGTGCTCACCTGGATCACACCGGTCAGCAGGGCGGTGGCCGACAGTACGGCGACAGCTGCGAGCTTTCGCTTCACGTGCGAGTCCTTCCGGGAAACCGCGTGTGGACGCGGTCGCGCCGCGTTCCGGGGGCCGGGGTCGGCACCTGTGGGGCGGAATGGGCGCTGACGTGCTGAAACCCCGGGCGGTCGAGCGGCGAGCCACCAAGGGGTGGGGGTGGGGGCTACCGCCGGGGCTGTCCAAAAGCATGACAATCCAGCAGGTGAATTGACAGGTTTACTTCAGCGATTGGCCAGGTCCCGCCAGCTCGCCGGGGCTCTCAAGTGGTGGGCAAAACGGGGCAATTCACCGCGCCTTGCAGTGGGTTCCCACCCGAACCACGGCCGACCGCCTGCGCCGATGTCCGATCGACCGTCGAACGTCGATTCGGCGCGCGGAGCCGAGCGGGCCGGAATCGACTTTTACATCCCTGTAGAACTTCCCATACGGAATCTTGACATCCGCTTGGCGAGGTCCCGCCACCTGCCACCCTTGCCCGCCGCCGGGCCATCTGCTAGTGCCGCCGAACCTCGTGTTCGCCCGACTCCTCAGCGCAGTCGGTGAGTTGAGCGCGACACCCTGGGGCGCACCGGAGCCGACAAGGCCCCGTGTCCCACAACTTCCCCTCCTCCACCGACAACTGCGATGGCGCCCGGCTCCCGCGGCGCCCCGCTCGCCCGCCCCGACTCCCGGGCGACCTGCCCGTACGGACACCCGGGCCGGGTCGGCACACGCGCTCAACCGCCGCCGGCGCCGGGCCCGTCCGGTCGCAGAAGCGGCAGTGGCAGCGGCAGCGGCAGCGTCGGGGTCGGGGTCGAGGTCGGGAGGGCAAAGGGGTGCCGCTCCTCGCCCGGACCGGTCAGCGAGGCCTCCCCGGGAGCACGTCCGGCGCGTACTCCCGGACCGCCGCGAGCAGTTGGCGAATCGACGGGTTCACCATCGGTCGCCCGGCCACGGTGACGGTCGGCACGGTCTCGTTGCCGTCCGCGACCGAGCGGACGAAGGCGGCGGCGTCCGGGTCCTTCCAGATGTTCACCATGGTGAACCGCCGGCTGTAGCGCAGGCGCGTGAAGAGCAGCGCCAGGCGCAGGTTCATGCAGAACGTGCACAGCGGACGCCAGTAGAGGACCACGCCGTCGTCGGCTCCGTCGGTCGCTGTCACTGGAACCGCCATTCCTGGGCCGTGTTGCCGGGGGTGCAGGTCACCATGGTGACCGCGTTCCCCGGGCCGTTGTCGGTCATGCAGCTGTGGTTCTGGTAGTCGGCCAGCGTGTAGGAGCCCTGGGCGGACCCGCTGCGCACCGTCCAGTTGGTCAGGAAGCTGAAGCCTCCGCTCAGGGTGACCTTGCCGTCCATGGTCTGGACGAGCAGCGGCCCGCCGCTGTTGCAGGCGTTGAAACTGATCCAGGAGCCGGGGTTGGTCGCCCGCACCCAGCCGTACTGGGACGCGCCGCCGACCACGATCGGGTTGTCGCCGCTCAGTTCGTCGCGGGCCATCCCGATCGGGCGGCCGTCCTTCACGTTGACGATGGTGGTCCAGGAGGTGCCGCCGCACGACGGCGGCCGGGTGGAGGTCTGCGGGGCCGGCGGGTTGCCGCCGCCCGAGGGAGAACCGCCGCCGGACGGGGAGCCGCCCCCGGCGGGGGAGCCACCGGGCGCGTTCTGGGCCGGGGGCTGCGGGTTGGGATTGGGGTTGGCGGGCTGGTTTGCCGCGCCGCCCCCGCCCCCGCCGCCGGACTGGTTGGACTGACCGCCCGAAGCCCCGCCGGCGGAACCGCCCGAGACACCTCCCGCAGAACCGCCTGAGGCACCGCCCGAAGCCCCACCGCCACCAGCCGCGTTGCCGCCACCTGCCGCGCCCGCGCCGGTGCCCCGGCTCGCCGCGCCACCGTTGCCGCCCGGCGCGGGGGCCTGGACGGGCGCGCCCGGCTGGTTCTGGGTGCTCGGCTGCTGGTCGGCGGCCGGGGCCGCGACCGGAGTGTCGGAGGGTGTCGGCGTGGCGGGCGGCGTCGTGGCCGGGGCCGCCGGGGTGCCCGTGCCCGGGGTCACCGGGGCCGTCACGACGACGGTCGGCTGGGCGGCGGGCGGCTCGGCCGCGTCCGACCGGCCGGGGCCGCGGTCCACCAGCAGGACGGTCGCCGTGCCCATCGAGATGACCACGGGGACGATCACCGGCACCAGCAGTGCGCGACGTGACCGGCGCTTGCCCGGCTCGGTCACCGGCTGCGGCCCCACCTTCGCGACCTCGTCCGACACGGGGCCGTCACCCGACGCCGGGCGCTCGCCCGACGCGGGCTGGTCGGCGCCGTCCGCGACCGGCACCACGGCACCGGCCTTCGCCCCGCCGGCACCCCCGGGCGCTCCACCCCCGGCCTCTTCACCCGCAGCCGCTCCCCCGTCCGCCGCAGCTCTGAGGTCGACCGTCCCGGTGTCGGCCGGGGCTCCGGCCGCACCCGCCGCAGCGCCCGCGTCCTTCGCGCCGATCGCCGCCCGGGCCGCGGCCGCCATCTCGGCGGCGTCGGCGAACCGGTCCTCCGGCTTCTTCTCCAGCGCCTTCGCGACCAGCTCTCGAACCGCCGCCGGGAAGGCCCCCGGCAGCTCCGGCGCCGGCTGGCGGACGTGCTTGAGCGCGACCTCCAACACGCTCTCGCCGACGAACGGCGGCTTCCCGGTGAGCAGTTCGAAGCAGACCACGCCGATCGAGTAGAGGTCGGAGGCCGGCCCGGTGCCCGTCCCCTCGGCCTGCTCGGGGGCCATGTAGAGGGCGGTGCCGACGATCGCGTGCGAGGCGGTGATCTTGGTGCTGGCGATCGCCCGGGCGATGCCGAAGTCGGTGATGGTCACCCGGCCGTCCGTACGCACCATCAGGTTGGACGGCTTGAGGTCCCGGTGCACGATCTCCCGGCGGTGGGCGGCGTGCAGGCCGTCCAGCGCGGCGGCGACCAGACCGAGGACGCGCTCGGGAGGCATCGGGCCCTCCTCGGCGAGCACCCGGTCCAACGGCCGGCCGTCGACCAGTTCCATGACGATGTAGGCGCAGCGCTCCCCGGCGCCACCGCCTTCGCCGCCCTCGCTGCCCTCCCGGCCCTCGGCACCGCCGCCGCTCTCACCGTAGTCGTGGACGTCCACGACGGCCGGGTGGTCGATCGCGGCGACCAGTTGGGCCTCCCGGCGGAAGCGCTGGATGAAGGTGTCGTCCTCGAACAGCGCCGAGTGCAGGATCTTGACCGCCACCGGCCGCGCCAGCACCGTGTCGTCGGCCCGCCAGACCGTACCCATCCCCCCGCCGCCGATCCGCTCGACCAGCGTGTACCGCCCGCCGAGCACGGCGCCCGGACCCCTCATACTCCCGCCCCCATGTGTGTCATGACCCTCCCCAGCGGGCCGTTCGGCCCCCCAGTGTGCCAGAGGGGGTCGAACGGTCAGCAGGCACTGTCCGGCCAGGGGTTGAGGGCCCCGCCGTCAGCTGTCCCGGCCCTGCCGGGCGTGCTCGACCACCTCCAGGACGGCGGCGGCGACGGCCTGCGGGTGGTCGGCGTGGACGTGGTGGCCGGCGCCGCGCACGACGATGTGCGACCCCTTCGCGGCGCCGGCGACGACGTGTGACTGGAGGACGGTCCAGCGGGCGCGCATCGCCCCCGGCAGGCCGTCGGTCGCGCTCAGCACGGTCACCGGCACGTCGGGCAGCCGCGCGGCCGCGCGCCGCCGCCGGAGCTCGGAGACCGCGAGGACCGTCAGCCGGTTCTCGTCGAGGACGGTCAGCCGCTGGTGACGGTGTGCCTCGACGGCCGCCTCGGCCCTCGCGACAGCTCCCCCGGCACGGCGTGCGGCGGGCGTCAAGGCCGCCCGGAGTAGCCCCACCCGCAACAGGACGGCCTCGGCGGCGCGGACGGTCGGTGGCTGGAACTCCTCGTGCGCCGGGTCCACCAGGACGAGGCCTGCCACCAGTTCCGGGTGCCGCCAGGCGAGGAGTTGGGCCAGCTGGCCGCCCCAGCTGTGCCCGACCAGGACGGCCGGGCCGGCGCCGAGGTGCTCCACCAGGGCCGCCAGGTCCCCGGTCGGGGACTCCAGCGACGGGCCGGAGACGCGATCGGGGTCACTGGCACCGAGCCCGGCCCGGTCGTACGCCACGACCCGGCTGTGCGCGGCCAGTTCGGGCAACACGGGCGCCCAGGTCAGCGACGAGGTGCCGCAGCCCGCGAGCAGGACCACCGGCGGACCGCCGCGCCCCGCCTCCACCCAGCGCAATGCCCGCCCGCCACGGTCGAGTTCGCCCTGTCGGACCCCGCCGGGGACGCGCTCGGCCAGCGCCTGCCCGATGGCGTCCTGCACGTCCCGCATGGCCCGCGTGTCCCGCGTGTCCTGCGTGTCCCACGGTTCCTGCGCGTTCTGCCTGTTCTCTGTCTTCTGCACGTTCGGCTCCCCCCTGGATCCGTCCGCCCGGTCCCGGCCGGTGGTGCCGGGTGACGCGGGTTCGTTACTCACCACTGCCACGAGTCCCGGGCACCTCCCCGACGCACGGCGGCCCGGCCGACGGCCGGGCCCGGACTCACTGTCAGGCACCAGACCCTGACCGCCCGGCTCCACGCCGACCCGAACACCTCGCGTCCGTTGCGCGACTGGAGGACGAAGAGGAGGTGCTGTGGCGCAAGGCCGTCACCGGCCCGCGCCTGCACGGACCAGGCCGGGGCGGACCAGGCCGGGGCGGACCGGGCCACGCCGCGCCCGCCGCCCCGGCCCTCCGGTGGCTCAGGCCGACAGGGTCCGCTTGAACAGGTCGAGCACCGCCTCCCAGTGGCGCGCGTCGGCGACGGCGTCGTAGCGGGTGGTGTCGGCCTGGGTGTAGCCGTGCGCGGCGCCCGGGTAGACCTCCTCCCGGTGGCGGACACCGGCGGCGGTGAAGGCCTCGGCGAGCCGTTCGATCTGCTCGGCGGGCATGGACGGATCCTCGTCGGCGTGGCCGAAGTACACCTCGGCGGTGATCCGGGAGGCGCCCAGGTGCGGGCTGTCCGGCGCATCGGTGGCGAGGTTGCCGCCGTGGAACCCGGCGATGGCGGCGATCCGGTCGGGGTGGCTGGCGGCCGTCCACAGGGCGAGCAACGCACCGCGGCAGTAGCCGGTGAGGCCGACCGGGCCGTCCGAGACGAGCGGGGAGTCGGCGAGCCAACGCAGATAGGCGTCCGCGTCGCGGGCGGTCACCTCGGGGGTGAGGCTGAGGAGCAGCGGGCCGATCTGTTGGAAGATCGTCGGGTCCTTCTCCAGGTCGATCAGCGGCGGCAGTTCGACGACCGGCGCGCGGCCGTTCCGGTAGTAGGCGTTGGGGACCAGCACGGCGTACCCGGCCTGGGCGAGCCGGTCGGCCATGTCCTTCAGCTGGGGTCGGAGCCCGAAGGCGTCCATGTAGAGGATGACTCCGGGGTGGGCCCGCCCGTCGTCGGGATGGGCGAGGTAGGCGTCGGCGGTGCCGTCCGCCGTCGGGATGTCCACGGTGGTTCCGCGCACGGTCATGGTGAGGGGTCTCCTTCGGTTCGCGCGGCAGGTTAGCGGGTGGACGCCGCCACCGACGCGGCGCCCGCGGGGAACGCGGGTGCGACCGCCCGGCGTTGGGCGTACATGGGTGTGATCGTAGATGTGGCGTGCGTGGCGGCGGCGGCGATCGGGCTGATGCTCCTGATCGCGTGGCAGATCCGGGGCGAGTCGTCGGGGCGTTGGCGGCGGGGCGGCGGGAGCACCGGGGTGGGCCTGGGCGGCGGGTTGGAGGAGTTGCAGGCGCTGTTCAGTCCGGGCAAGCGGGTGCAGGTCGAACAGCGGCGGGAACAGCTGACGCTGCGGGACGACGCCCAGGTCGGAGCGCCACCGCACTTCGGCGTGGACCTGGACCGGGGCGTGGCGGTGCTGCACGGCAAGGGCGGGACGGGCGGTGAGACCGGACGGGGTCGGACAGGCGCTCAGGCCCCCCAGGCACGGGAGCAGAGCACCAGCCGGTAGCCGTCCGGGTCGGATATCGTCACGCCGAACTCCTCCCAGTAGGGGTTGTGGGCCCGGACCGGGGTGCCGCCGGCGGCCTCCAGCCGGGCGACCAGGGCGTCGTCCACCGGCGCACCGAGGTAGACGACGAACAGGTCGTCGACCGTCGGGGTGGGCTCCAGCGGGTTCTCCGGGTCGTGGGTGAGTTCGAAGTGCCAGGCTCCGCCGGGCGGACCGACCATCAGCAGGTCGTGCTCGCCGGACACCCGCTCGGTGGTGCGCCACAGCACGTCGAGGCCGAGGCCGCCGACGTAGAAACGCTCGGCCGCCGCGAGGTCGCGCGAGGGCCGGGCGATACGGACCCGCGTCGTCGAATCGATCATGGCCGCGACCCTAGCCGATACCACTGACACTGATAGTTCTAACCGGGTCCCTGGTGGTCGTGGCTCTGCCACTGACTGACGCCCTGCTGGGCTGTCCTCCGGTTGT